>JAHFUO010000096.1 GCA_023265015.1 Acidobacteriota bacterium
CACCCATTCGTACGCCTGCTCGCGCGATACGCCGCGGCGCGCCAGCTCCAGCAGCACGGTCCCCGAAAAGGCGACGCCGCGCGAGCGCTGGAGGTTCTCTATCATGCGCTCGGGATAGACGACCATCCCGGCCACGATGCGCGTCAACCGCCGCAGCATGTGGTCGAGGGCGGTGAAGCTGTCTGGCAGGATGACCCGCTCGACCGACGAATGCGAGATGTCGCGCTCGTGCCAGAGCGCGTTGTTCTCGAGGGCCGCGCCGGCGTTCGCTCGAAGCAGCCGGGCAAGACCGACGATCTGCTCGCACCCGATCGGGTTGCGCTTGTGCGGCATCGCCGACGAGCCCTTCTGTCCTTTGGCAAACGGCTCTTCCACTTCGCCGATCTCGGTTTTCTGCAGCCCGCGGATCTCGAGGGCGAACTTTTCGAGCGACGATCCGGTAATCGCGATGGCCGAGAGAAGCTCGGCGTGGCGATCCCGCTGAATAACCTGCGATGCGACCGGCGCCGGCTGGAGATCGAGCGCCTGGCAGACGTCGGCTTCGATCGACGGAGGCAGATGTGCGAAGGTGCCGACGGCGCCAGACAGCTTGCCGACCGAAATCACCTCGCGGGTGCGGCGGATCCGCGCCACGTCGCGCGCCAGCTCCGCGTACCAGAGCGCCAGCTTGAGACCGAATGTCATCGGCTCGGCGTGCACGCCGTGCGTGCGGCCGATCATCGGCGTCCGCCGGTGCTCTTCCGCGCGCACGCGCACCGCCTGCATCAGGCCGTCGAGTCCCTTCAGGATCAGATCGCAGGCCTCGCGCATCTGGAGCGCCTGCGCCGTATCGATGACGTCCGACGATGTGAGGCCGAAGTGGAGCCACCGCGCGGACGGGCCGACGCGCTCGGCGACGTCGGTCGTGAAGGCGATGACGTCGTGCTGGGTGACCTGTTCGATCTCCTCGATGCGATCGATGTTGAACGCCGCGCGGCCGCGGATGTCCCGCGCGGCGTCCTGCGGTACGATCCCGGCACGGGCCATCGCGTCGACCGCGGCGAGCTCGACCTGCAGCCAGGTCTCGTACTTCCGCTGGTCGCTCCAGATGCGACCCATGTCCGGGCTCGTGTATCTCGCGATCATCCCAGCGACAGTCTCTCCGGTGGAATCTCGAGGCCGTTCACCGCGCCGAGCACCGTCGCCGCCAGTGCGCCGTCGCGGAGCAGGTCGCGCCCGACCCGCTGCACGTCATCGCGCGAGACGCGCTCCACACCTTCCAGCGTTTCATCGAGGCCGAACTGACGGTCGAAGTAAATTTCCTGCCGCGCGAGATGCGACATGCGGCTCGAGGTGCTCTCGAGGTTCAGCATCAGGCTGCCCTTGAGATGATCCTTGGCGCGCCGCAGCTCCGACTCGGGGAGCTGCTCGTCCTTCATCCGCCGCAGCTCGGCGACGACGACGTCGATCAGCTCGCCCACCGCATCGTTGGCGCAGCCCGCATAGATCGTCATCGACCCCGCGTCACGGTAGGCGCTGAGACCGCTGAACACGGCGTAGGCGAGCCCGCGCTTCTCGCGCACATTCTGAAACAGCCGCGAACTCATAGACCCGCCAAGCACCGTGTTGAGCACGTAGCTCGCGTACCGATCCTTGTGATCCTGCTGGTAGCCGCTCGTGCCGAGGCACACGTGGCTCTGTTCGAGCTCCTTGTTGCGGATGATGATGCGTGGAACGACACGGGGCGGCGCGTCGGCCAGCTCCTGGTTCTCGTTCGACACCGTGCTGAATGCGCGCTCCACGATATCGCGCACCTGCTGATGCTCGATGTTGCCCACGGCGGCGATGATCATGTGCGGCGCGGTGTACACGCCGCCGAAGTACCGGCGCAGCCCTTCGATGGTCAGCGCCTCGACGGTGTCCTTCGTGCCGAGAATCGGGCGGCCAAGCGGATGGCCTTCCCAGAAGCTCTCGGTGAACAGCTCGTGGACGAGATCATCCGGCGTGTCTTCCACCATCTTGATCTCTTCGAGGACGACCTTCTTCTCGCGCCCGATGTCGTCCTTGCTGAATGCCGGGCGCATCACGATGTCCGCGAGCACATCGACGGCAAGCGGCAGGTGTTCGTCGAGCACCTTGATGTAGTAGCTCGCGTACTCCTTCGCGGTGAACGCGTCCATCTGCCCGCCGATCGAATCGATCGTCTGCGCGATGTCCTCGGCGCTGCGCGTCGTGGTGCCCTTGAAGAGCATGTGCTCGACAAAGTGCGCGATGCCGCTCTGCTGCTGCGGTTCGTGGCGCGAGCCGCGCGCGAGCCAGACGCCGATGCTCACGGATCTCACATGCGGCATCCGCTCGGTGAGGAGCCGGAGACCATTCGGGAGCACGTCACGGACGATCAATGGTTGGGTCACGGATGCGTTGGGAATCAGCGAAGCCCGGGGCCGCGTCCATCATCGGCATTCGGCGCCGGAATGGGCCGCAAACCGTTGACAGACATAGGATTAGAAGAACACGGCAATCATAGCACGCGACGGATTCGAGCCGCAATAACGAATAGGGTGGTCGCGAGGCGCGTGGCCGCGCCGATACGACACGTGTCACGAATTTGATTTGCTAGAATCAAATGCCTGCATCTCTCAGGAAATACGGGACATAGCATGAGCACCGTGCAACTCAACCTCGCTGAGCTCGAGATTCCGGAGCTGGAGGCCGCGCTCGAAACGCGAGGCTGCGAGCGGTTTCACGCGCGGCAGCTCTACCGCTGGATCTACAAGCGCGGCATCGTCGACTTCGAGCGGATGACCGACCTGTCCAAGGATCTTCGGACGCGGCTTACTGCCGAATTCCAGGTCGCGACGCCGCAGGCGGTGTCCGACAGCCGGTCGGTCGACGGCACGCGGAAGTTCGTCCTGGAGCTCGCCGATCGCCGCCGGATTGAGGTGGTCTTCATCCCCGAGACGCCGGCGATGACGTTCTGCATTTCGACGCAGGTCGGCTGCGCGATGGGATGCGGCTTCTGCCTCACCGGCAAGATGGGCCTCGTCCGCAACCTGACGGCCGGCGAGATCGCGGGCCAGGTTCGCGTCCTCGCCGCCGCAACAGGCATGCTCGATCATCGGTTCAACATCGTGCTGATGGGGATGGGCGAGCCGCTCCACAACTACGACAACACGATGAAGGCGCTCCGCATGCTCCACTCGGAGCACGGTTTCTCGGTGTCGCCTCGGCGCGTGACACTGTCAACCGTCGGCATCGTTCCCGGGCTGGAGCGTCTCGCGCGCGAGCCGCTGATGCCGAACCTCGCCGTCTCGCTCCACGCCACGACCGACGAGCAGCGCACGGAGCTCGTACCGCCGAATCGCAAGTACCCGCTCGCGGAGATCCTGGAGACCTGCCGCCGCTTCCCGCTGAAGAAGCGCAGCCGCATCACCTTTGAATACGTGCTGCTGGACGGCGTGAACGATACGCCCGAGGATGCGCGCCGCCTCGCGCGGCTCCTTTCTGGTATCAAATCGAAGGTCAACCTGATCCCACTGAATCCGGCGCCGGGGATTCCCTTCGAGCGGCCTTCAGACGAGCGCGTCGATCGCTTCGCGCAGATCCTTGCCGACCGCCACATCACGGTCTCGGTGCGCAAGAGCCGCGGCCGCGACATCCGGGCCGCCTGCGGTCAATTGATTGTCGAGGGCGGGAGCAGGAAGTCCGCAGCGCAGCAGATGGCGCTGTTAATGGGCTGACACGCGACCCGCGAGCGGATCCGGACTCTCGATCGTCACAGCCACCCACGCGTTCCGCGGCTGCTGCTCGCCGATCTTGACCTTCAGGTAATTCCCCGTCACCACCGATCGACCGTCATCAACGGTCAGGGCGCGCAGCGTCCGGCCCACCTGGGATTGCCGGAACTCCCGGGTCTTGCGCTCACCGATCGCACGAATCTCGCGAGCGCGCGTGCGAATGTCGTTGCCGTCGACTTTGTTCGACAGTCGAGCGGCCGCCGTCCCGGGCCGATCCGAGTAAGGAAAGACATGTAGATAGGTGAGCGGCAACGCGTCGAGCACGTCACGCAGCGCATGAAAGTGCTCGCCGGTTTCTCCAGGGAAACCGACGATGATGTCCGTTCCCACCGAGGCGTGCGGCAGACGGGAGCGGATGCCCTGGACAAGATGGCGGTAGTAGGCGACCGTGTACGGACGCCGCATCGCCGTGAGCATCTCATCCGACCCGTGCTGCAGCGGAAGGTGAAAATGGCTGGCGATGCGCGGCGAGCGCGCCGCGGCGGCGACGATCTCCTCGGTGCAATCCATCGGCTCCAGCGAGCTGATGCGAAACAGCACGTCAGCGGGCCACTCGCTGAGCATCTGAACGAGCCGCGCCAGCGTCGTGCCGTCGCCACGATCGCGGCCGTAGGAGCCGAGATGGACTCCGGTGATCGCGATCTCACGGTACCCCGCATCGACTGCACGCCGAATGTCACGCATCACGTCGGGAAGTGAACGCGACCGGCCTGTCCCGCGGGTGCGCGGGATGATGCAGTAGCTGCACGCCTCGTCGCAACCAGTCTGGACGCGCAGCATCAACGCCGTGCGGCCCGCGACGCCCGGCTCGAGCGACAGGCCGCACGGCCCATCCCCGCCGTCGAACCGGCGCGCCGTGGTGAGCTCGCCATCGGCCTCGAGCGCTTCCACCAACGTATCCTTCGCATCGTTGCTAACCACGCGCATGACGTTCGGAAGCGAGGCGATCTCGTCCGGACGCCGGGTCGCGTAGCAGCCAGTGACGATGACTTTTGCGTCGGGGTTGCAGCGGACGATACGCCTGATGGTCTGACGCGTCCCCTGGTCCGCGCTCGCCGTCACCGAACACGTGTTGATGATGACGAGATCGGCGTCTTCTGGAGAAGCGTCGGTCGCGCCACGGCGTCGAAGCTGTTCTTCGATGGCGAAAGAGTCCGCCTGGTTCACGCGGCAGCCGAAAGTGACGATGGAGTACTTCATACCAACCACCAACCACTAACCACTAACCACCAACGCTTTGCGGCCGATGTCGCGGCGGAATTGCATCCCGTCGAAGTGAATCAGCGAACCCGCCGCGTACGCCATGTCGATCGCGTCGCGATAGGTCTGACCGCGGCCGACCACTGTGAGCACGCGGCCACCGGACGTGACGATCCGGCCATCTCGCCGGGACGTGCCCGCGTGAAACACGATCGCGCCCGGGACCTGCTCGGCAGCGGCGAGGCCCTCGATCGTCTTGCCCGTCTCCACCGAATCGGGATACCCGCCCGCCGCCAGCACGACGCCGACGTGCGGCTCACGGCGGAAATGCGCCGGGCGGGATGGAAGCGCGCCGGTCGCCGCCTCACCGAGCAGCCACGAGAGATCTTCGTCGAGCATCGGCAGCATGACCTGCGCTTCGGGATCACCGAAGCGCACGTTGAACTCGATCACCTTCGGACCGTCCGTCGTCAACATGAGGCCGACATACAGGAAGCCGCGGTAGGGTCTGCCCTCGCGCTGCATGCCGTCGAGCACGGGGCGCACGATCTCGTCGAGCACGCGGCGCTCGACGTCGGGCGTCACCAGCGGGCTCGGCGCGAACGCGCCCATGCCGCCGGTGTTCGGCCCGCGATCGTCGTCGTAGACGCGCTTGTGATCCTGTGCGGACGAGAGCGGCATGCAGGCCACCCCGTCCGCCAGCACGAAATACGACGCTTCCTGGCCGGCGAGAAACTCCTCGAGCACGATGCGGGCACCGGCGGCGCCAAAACGGCGATCCACCATCGCCACTCGAATCGCCTCTTCTGCGGCCGCGCGGTCGTCCGCAATCGCGACGCCCTTGCCCGCAGCGAGCCCGTCAGCCTTGATGACGACCGGATAGCCGAATTCGCCGCGTGCGATCCCGGCGAGCGCGGCGTCGGCCGAGTCGCAGACCCGGAACCTCGCGGTCGGCACCTGGTGGCGCGCCATGAAGTCCTTCGCGAACGCCTTGCTCGACTCGAGCTCCGCAGCCGCAGCCGACGGACCGACGATGGCGAGGTGGTGGGACGCGAACAGATCCACGATGCCGCGGCTGAGCGGCAGCTCGGGCCCGACGAGGGTCAAGTCGACCCGTTCGCGCCGAGCGATGGCCAGCGCCTCCGCCGGATTTCCGGGATCCGCGGGAAAACAGCGGGCGACCCCTTCGACCCCCGGATTTCCGGGCGCGCAGAGGACGTCCGTCACGTTGCGCTCGCGGGAAAGCTTCCACGCAAACGCGTGCTCGCGCGCACCGCCGCCGACGACGAGAATCTTCACGTGATTCGGAGATAACTAGGCGCCTGCCAGCAAGTTACAAGACAAATTCGTGGTTGGAAGCCGCAGCGGAAACAAGTGGGAATAAGCCCGACTATTTCGTTGACGTGGCCACGTGTTGCGCCTAGAATCCGCGCCTGCCTGTGACAGCGTAGCATGTTCGCCAATTTCCAACGTGCTCTCACAGGGAGCCACTGAGTCAGTTAGGGGGTGTGTCACAGCGTGGCTGAAGTCAAGATTCAGGAGGGCGAGTCGATCGAGAGCGCTCTCCGACGCTTCAAGCGGAAGGTGCAGCAGGAAGACATCATCAAGGACATCAAGAAGCACTCCTTCTACCTGAAGCCGGGCGACAAGCGCCGGGCCAAGCAGGCGTTGGCGCGCAAGCGTAATCGCAAGAAGCTCCGGCGCGAATCGGAGTAGCGACCGGGGTCGGATCCGACGACCGAACAAAGGTGACGAGCGATGGAGTTCCAGGACAAGCCCCTGAAGTGTGTGGACTGCGGGTCGGAGTTTATCTGGACAGCCGGTGAACAGCTCTTCTTCGCCGACAAGCAGTTCAAGAACGAGCCGAAGCGCTGCAAGGCGTGCAAGGCCAAGCGGGCGAACCGGGTGAGCGCAGGGCCCTCGATGCGCGATCGCGTCGAAACCCAGACCACCTGCTCCGCGTGCGGGAAGGACACCACGGTTCCTTTCCGTCCCACGCAGGGCCGCCCGGTCTTCTGCAAGGAGTGCTTCCAGCAACGGAAGTTTGCGGGCGCCGGCGGGTAGACTTCCGGGGCTCCACGTTCGCTGCCAACAACAACCGAGGGTCAGGCGTCGCGCCTGGCCTTCCTCCACTTATAATCTTCAACTATGCAGATCGAAGAACGATCCGCCGGCGACGTTATCGTCCTGGATCTCAGAGGCAAGATGACGCTCGGCGAGGGCGATGAGCTCCTGAAGGACAAGATCAACAGCCTCGTGTTGCAGGGACGGCGGAAGGTCGTGCTCAATCTCGGGGACGTCCCCTACATCGACAGCGCGGGCCTCGGGGAAATCGTCCGCACGTACACGACGATCAGCCGGCAGGGCGGCAGCATGAAGCTGCTCAATCTGACGAAGCGCATCACCGACCTGCTCTCGATTACGAAGCTGCTCACCGTGTTCGAGACCTACGACAATGAAGCGGACGCCGTCCGCAGCTTCTCCTCTTCCGCAAAGGTATAGCCGGAACGCTCCTCGCCAGGGGCGTCCCGCGCGGCATGGCGCGCGTCACATCTTCACCGGTTCCCGAGCGTGACGCCACGCCGGCGCCGGCGCGCTTGACGCTCCCTCTGCTCGTCGCCTCGCTGCGGCCCGAGCAGTGGACCAAGAACCTGCTCGTGCTCGCGGGCGTGGTGTTTGGCGGGCGGCTGCTGGAGCTGCGTGCGCTGCTGGCCGCGCTCGCCGCGTTCGCGATCTTCTGCGCGTTGTCGGGCGCCGTCTACCTGTTCAACGACGTTGCGGATCGCGAGGCCGATCAGCTTCACCCGCTCAAACGCGCGCGGCCGATCGCCTCAGGTCGGCTGTCGACGAGGACGGCACTGATCGTCGCCGCCCTTCTCGGTGTTGCCGGTATTCAGGCGGCGCTGCTGATCAGGCCCGAGTTCGGGCTGGTCGCCTCCTCCTATCTGGCGGTGCTGCTCGTGTATTCGTTCGTGCTGAAGCACGTGGTCATCCTCGACGTGCTGATGATTGCCGCGGGCTTCGTGCTTCGCGCGATTGCCGGCGCCGTCGCCGTGGATGTGCCCATCGGACACTGGCTGCTCGTGTGCACGACGCTGCTGGCGCTGTTCCTTGGACTGAGCAAGCGGCGGCACGAGCTGACCCTGCTCGCAGAGGACGCCACCGGGCACCGGCGCATCCTCGAGGAGTATTCGCCGTACCTCCTCGACCAGATGATTGGGGTCGTTACCTCGTCGACCCTGATTGCCTATACCGTGTACGCGACGAGCCCCGATACGGCGGCCCGGCTGGGAACCGACAAGCTGGGCCTGACGATCCCGTTTGTGCTGTACGGGATCTTCCGATATCTGTATCTAGTGCACCAGAAGCGGGGAGGCGGCAGCCCGGCGGCCTTGTTGCTGGCCGACCGGCCGTTGCTGGTCTGCGTCGCGTTGTGGGCGGCCAGCGTGATTGTCCTGCTCTATTCGCCGCTGGGAAAGTAGATGCCTGTCATCACCATCGAAGCGCCGTCCGTTCCTGACGCCGCGCCGCGGGCTTGCGCCGCGCGTGTGGCCGTCGTCCGGACCAGGCCCGAGACGGTTCTCACCGACTACGCGCGCGTCATGGATCTCGCGGGCTACCGCGATACGCTGTCGCGCGACCGCGACACGCTGCTCAAGCTCAACCTGTCCTGGACGAAGTACTTCCCGGCGTGCTCGTCGCAGCCATGGCAGGTCGACGGCGTCGTCGGGAAAATGCTCGCCGACGGCTTCTCGCGCGAACGCCTCATTCCAATCGAGAACAAGACAGTCGTCACGAACCCGCGTGAGGGGTGCCGCAACAACCGGTGGGAGCGGGTGCTCGAGCGGCACGGCCTGACGTTTACGCCGCTGACGGAAGTCGAGTGGCAGTTATTCACCTTCAAGAGTCCCCTCTTGAAGCTGAATGACATCTTCCCGGAGGGCATTCAGATCCCGTCGATGTACCAGGGCAGGCAGATTCTTCATCTGCCGACCGTGAAAACGCACGGTCACGCGGTCATGACCGGCTCGGTCAAGAATTCGTTCGGCGGGCTGCTGCGGGAAGTGCGGCACTACGCGCACAAGCACATGCACGAAGTGCTGGTCGACCTCCTGTACATGCAGCGCGAGCTGCACCCGGCCGTATTCACGGTGATGGACGGAACAGTGGCCGGCGATGGCGCCGGGCCACGGACGATGATTCCGCGCGTCAAGAACCTGATCCTCGCCGCGACCGACTCTGTCGCGATCGACGCGATTGCCGCGCGGCTCATGGGATTCGACCCGCTGTCGATCCCGTTCCTGCGCATGGCCCACGAGCGCGGTCTCGGCATCGCCGACCCGCGGCAGATCGAGCTCGTTGGCGATGACGTCTCGAGGGAGAACTTCGGATTCCAGACGAAGAAGTCGCTGGTCATCTGGGGCGACCAGATGATCCGCAAAGGTTTTCTGCGGCCGCTCGAGCGAATCCTCCTGCACTCGCCGCTGATGGTGTGGGCGCCTTTTGCGTCGAACGTGTACCACGACGCGGTGTGGTATCCGACGATCGGCCAATCGCGCATCCGCGATTTCATGCACACCGGCTGGGGACAGCTGTTCAAAAAGTACTAAGCCATGCCGATTGATCAGAATTCACAAGGACGCCGCGGCAGCGGCCACTTTCACCGCGGACGGCGCGGTCCCGATCGCCGGGTACCCGAGCGGCGGCAGGGCCCGCCCCCGGAGCAGGCGCCGCGTGGCGATCGCGTTGACGTCGAGCAGATCATGCGCGACATCCGCGCGCGCATTTCGCAGCGCAGCGGAATCGAGCTGTCGGATCAGCAGATCCAGGAGCTGGCCGCCCGGCGCCTCGAGGCGATCCTCGATCCGCGGGGCCTGAAACCGGGGCTGCTCGACCAGCTGCGCCGCACCGCGGGGGAGCGGACCACCGTTCCGCACACCGCTCCACGGACGCCGCCGTACGCGTTCGAGGAAGCGACCCTGTATGACTCGCACCGCGGCCTGCTTCGATTCATCCGCAAGTTGCTCAATCCGATTTTGAAACTGTTCTTCAACCCCACGCCGCTGGCGCACGCGCTTGCGGTTCAAGTGCAGTTGAACGCGGACCTCGCCGCGCGAGAGGTGGAACGCGACCGCCGCCAGGCCGAGTGGAACGCGCTGCACTACGAGATCCTGCAGCGGCTGGTGACCGAGGTATCGCGGGTCAGCCTCGAAGAGCAAAGTCTGTCACTGCGGGTCGAGTCGCTCGGTGGAAAAGTGGACTTCAACGAGCGCCGCGTGCGAGGTCTCGAGGGGACGCAGGTGCGTCCCGCGCGCCCACAGGAAACGACATCGACTCCCCCGCAACCGGCAGCGGCGGCGCCCCCGGACACGGCCGCGCCAGAGGCCGCGGTTGAGAACCAG
>JAHFUO010000097.1 GCA_023265015.1 Acidobacteriota bacterium
AGCCGCGGGCAGGCCGCGGCGGCGCTGGCGTGGACGCGTAGCGTGATGGAGCGCATCGGGCTGACGCTCAACGACGCGAAGACGAGCATCCGCAACGCTCGCACGGAGTCGTTCGACTTCCTGGGCTATACGTTTGGGCCGGATCGCTACCGGAAGGACGGTCATTGGTACTTGGCCGCGAAGCCGTCGAAGAAGAGCGTCCAGCGGGTCAAGGCCGGCGTTCGCGCCGTCCTGTGCCCGGGGAATCAGGCACGATGGCCGGAGGTCGCTGTGGACCTCAATCGGCGACTCCGTGGGTGGGCCACGTACTTTGGGTATGGTACGCGAGGGCTTGCCTACCGAGCCATCGACCACTACGTCGCGGACGCGGTGCAACACTTTCTCAGACGACGGCACAAGGTGCCTACGCGAGGCACGCGGCGATTTGGGGCGCAGCAGGTCTTTGGTGTACTCGGCGTGCTGCGTCTGGAATCACGCGTCGTGCGGTCGGCTGTGTGAGTCTGACGTGAAACCAGTCGGAGAGCCGGATGCGGGAAAACTGCACGTCCGGTTCGATGAGCGGGAATCGGAAACGGAGCGATGGGACGGATTGAGGCACCGGCACGTTGGCGAAAGCCGCCGGCAACAGTCACTCCCCGTCCCTAAAGTCACCGCGCCGATTCTCGACTCTACCGGCCGTCGGAGCGGCTTCTACGCTTTGGAAGCCCTGCAACACTTGAGACGGGAGGATATCAATGCAGGTACGAGATTCGATACGCGGGATCCTTCTCCTGGCTGGCGGGGCCGCGATCCTGGCGTCCGCGTTCGTCCATGGAATGATCAATGTGCCCCATCTCCGCGAGGACATGCTGGAGATCGGGATGCGTCCCAGCCTGCTCGGCGCCATCTCGCTGGTGCTCTACTTCAGCGTCGTTGCCATGTTTGCGTTCGCAGCGCTGGTCCTCACCGGCGCAATCTCCCTGTTTCGAGGGAAGCGTCCGCAGTTGGTTCCACTCTGGCTGATTGCTGGTAGCTATCTCGTTTTCGGCTTCGTGGCATTCGTGAGGATCGACCCGAACGCCCACTTCCTGGGCTACGCATTCATGGGCCTCCTGGTCGCGATCGGCGCGGCGCCGTCGCCATCGGGCATGGACAAGGACCTTCGAGGAACCGCCTAACACGCCGCCGCTGCAGCCGACGAGCGGTGCGGGGTGCCGCGCTGATTCGCAGCGATCGTCGACTGCCGCTCGCGGCTGAGCGGCGAGACGGCTTGTTTTTCCATACTGCCCGGGGTAACGATGACCGTTTCAGTCGCGGGAGCCGAGCTGTTTTACTCAACGCGCGGGAAGGGGCCTGCGTGTCTGGTTCTGAGCGCCATCGGCACGAAACCCTACGAGCGCCTGACGCCTGCACAACTGAGCGACCGCCTCATGCTCGTGTATGTCGACCTCCGAGGAAGCCGACGATCGACTGGCGAAGCCACCGACCTCACCTTCGATGTGCTCGCCGACGACATAGAGGCGATCCGAGTCGATCTCGGAGCCGAGCGAATCGTGTTGCTTGGGCACTCGATCCTCGGGGCGCTGGCGATCGAGTGCGGGAGACGCTGTCCCGCAAGCGTCTCGCATGTGGTCGCGGTGGGTACACCGCCGAGCGGCGACATGGCCCGGCTGTCGACGGAATCAGCGTCCTTTTTCGAGGAGGATGGGCGCCTCCCTGGATGAACCAGCCAGCACGGGCGATTCGCGGTGAGGCCTGACAGCGGCTGGACGCGCATGCTGCCGAGGAGCTGAATGTCGACGTGGCGGATGACGGCGCGTTCACCAAGGTTACGGTCGTCCGAGATGTCGACAAATAGTTGGGCTGTTCTAAATCTAGCTACATCGTTCCCAAGAGTCGCAAGTGACAGGAGGAACCATGACCCGTGAATTCGCGACCGTTTCACGCCGTGAGTTTCTGCAGGTAGGCGCCGTGGCGATGGTCGGCACAGAGTTGGTTGGTGCCGGCCGAGCGACGGCATCCGGCCGCACACAGAGCGGCGGGCGGCCGGATCCTCAGCTGGAGTCGGTGAAGGCGCTCGTCTTCGACACTTTCGGCACCGTCGTCGACTGGCGCACGTCAGTGACGCGTGAAGTTGAGGAGCTGGCGAAGCGAAAAGGTCTGATCTTGGACGGGGCGACGTTCGCCGACGCCTGGCGCGCCGGGTACGCTCCGAGCATGAACCGCGTTCGAAACGGCGAACTGCCGTGGACCAAACTCGACGGCCTGCACCGGATGATCCTCGACAAGATCCTGATCGACTTCGGCATCGCCGGGCTTTCGGAGGCCGAAACCGCCGCGCTCAATCGCGCCTGGCATCGGTTGCGACCGTGGCCCGATGCCGTCGCCGGACTCACGCGGCTGAAGAAGAAATTTATCGTTGCGCCGCTCTCGAACGGCAACATCTCATTGATGACCGACCTGGCGAAATATGCTGGGTTGCCGTGGGATTGCATTCTGGGAGCCGAGCTCGTCCGTCACTATAAGCCCGACCGCGAGGTGTACCAGTCCGCCGCAGACATTCTTGACCTCAAGCCCGCCAACGTGATGATGGTGGCGGCGCATCTGGGCGATCTGCGCGCCGCTCAGGGCGTGGGGTTGAGGACGGCGTTCGTTACCAGGCCGTTCGAATATGGACCGAACGGCAAACCCGATCTGAAGGCCGATTCGTCGGTCGACTTGGCGGCGAAAGATTTTATTGATCTGGCCAGGCAACTCGGCGCGTAGAGCCTGCGTTCCCCTATCGGTTCACGAGCTTCAGATCGAGCGCCTTCGACTCGCCGTCGGTCAAGGTGAACTTCGTCGCGCGGTCCTTGATCTGGTCGAGGAACTGCGGATCGCCGTTTTCGCCATCTTCGAGATAGTCGACCGCAACCGCGAGGTAATGATCGTCGGGCGGCAGCGCCTTGATGCGGAACTGTCCCTGCTGATCGGCACGCCCCGACTTCACGTACCGCGACGGAAACGCCCACTTCGCGGAGTCGTCCGGGAACACGACGACGGTGTAGTCGCGGGTCACATCACCCTTGCCGGTCGTCACCTTGCCATTCACGTCGCTGACCCTGTCCGTGACGATGATCTGCAGGCCGGAGGTTTCCGCGCTCCCGCGGAACTCGAGCGCTGAATCGGTCACGTCGGTACCGCTCAGCATGACGGCCTTGAGCGTCCATTCCTGGGGGAGACCGTTGACCCTGATGAATTTCTGACCGGTCAGGTTGGTCAGCGCGAAGGTGCCATCGGCCTCGACCTGGGCGGGACGTGAGTTGAACGGACCCGGCTGGAACTGCGCACCCTGCGCCGCAATCTGAATCGAGTTCGTGTTCAGCTTGGCGACCGATCCCTCCGCGGCCACCACGTTGCCGGTGAGGCTCGCGCCTTTTGACGTGACCAAGGTGAGACCGGTGACATCTTCGCCGCCGACGGTAATCGGGAGCGACGCGACCTCGAGCTCGGGGGGACCTCCACCCGGGCCACCGGGGCCGCCGATCCTCACGGCGAAGCCGCCGCGGCCGCCGCCACCGCCGCCCCCTCCGAAGGCCGCGACACCGATGCCCGCGACCGCCATCAGCGTGTAGCTGCCGGGCGAAACGTTGGCAATGCTGAAGCTGCCGTCGGGGCGCACCCGTCCCGCGTTGCCGCCGAAGCCGCCAAACCCCGGGCCTCCCGCTCCGCCGAGTGCGTCCGCTGGCATCAGCGTGACCATGCCGTTGCTGAGCGCGGCGCCGCTCGAGTCGAGCGCGGTGCCGGCGATCTTCACCGCGCGCACGGGCTGCAGCGCGAAGTTCATGTTCGGCTGCTCCTGCCCGACGCCGAGCGTGATGCGCTGCGCCTCCGCCACGTTGCCGGTGCCGGGATAGTAGGTCGACGCGTAGCTCGTCGTATCGCCGCTCTGATCGTCGACGAACGGTCCGTTGCCGGCGCGCAGCGTGGCGCTGATGTAGTAGTCGCCGGGCGCGAGGCCGTAGATCCGGTAGGCGCCCGTGTCGTCGCTCTGATCGCCGCCGCCGCTCGGCGTCAGGCGCCGCGTGCCCTGGGTCGTCTGGTAGCGCAGCACCTGCACGCGCGCATTCGCAACCGGATCGCCGAACTCATCGAACACGCGCCCCGTGATCGCTGCGCCCCTGGGCAGGCTGAAGTCAGCGCGCTCCATCAGCTGTCCCTCGGCGATCACGATCGGCGATCCCGCCTCGAACGCGCGCTTCTGCCCGTAGCGCAGCGTCATGAAGCCGGCCTTCGACGCGGTGAGGTTCCAGCGGCCGGCGGGAAGATCCTTGAACTCGAAGCGCCCCTGCGCGTCGGTGTTGACGAGGCGATTCGCGCGAAGCTCGGCCGACTGGGCGCGCACCTGCGCGCGTCGAACCGGCGTGCCCGTGTCGGACACGACGACGCGCCCGCGGATGATCGAGGTGCCCGCAGCCTGGTCGCCCGTTCCGCCGCCGGGGCCTGTGACGTCGCGCGTCGGCAGTTGCCCGCGGCCGCCGCCTCCGCCCTGAGCGGCGCCGCCCCCCGCGCCGCCGAATCCACCCTGGCCACCGACTCCGCCCTGACCCGCGCCGCCCTGCTGCTGTCCCTGGGCACGCAACGCGGAAGGCGGACTGATGGCGAGCAAAACGCCCGCAAGGATAGCCAGTGAGAGGCCGATGGCCGGGTGTTTCATGGCGAAATTATGACGCTGCTCGCCGCGGAATGGTTGTGAAGAATTGACAACGCCTCCGCCGCCCGATCGAGCGCGGCGGCGAGCCTGCGTTCCTGCTCGCCAACGCGCACAGGATCGCCGGCATCAACGGCTTCCGAGAGACCGGGGAGCACTTCCGGCTGATAGCTGAAGGCAGGCGCAAACACCTGATGGCGGTACCACGGCCGGCCCGGGAGGCCCGCGGGATCGAGGAGCGCCGGCTCGACCCGCATCAGCGCGCGGCTGATCGCATCGAGCGAGGCCTGGTCACCGCGCGCGAGCGCCTCGGAGGATTGCGTCGCCGTCCGCCCGGCGGCCGCCTCGAACCGCGCAAGAGCCGCCGCGGCGTCGGAGAACCCGGTCCGCGCACCAGGGGGGGCCTTGATCGCCCACCGCCGCTCGACCTCGCCGAGGAAATCACCGATGCGGCTCGCGTACCGCATCTCGTCCAGTGGAAGCACGTCGGCGTTCGAGAGCCGCGCGGTCAGCGTCGACCAGATCCGCGTCAACTGCGCGTGCCGGAGAAATCCGGGATCAGCGAATCGGGCGACCCAGTCGTGGTTGTCGTACGCGGAATGGTAGACACCGTACGGACCCTCGAAGCGCATGTCGACGATCGGCACGCCAAGGAAGTTCAGGAACACCGTGTAGTCCGAGCCGCCGCCGATGCGCGTGCTCACCGCCTCGTCGCGCGCGCCGGCAGCGGATGCGACAAGGCCCGCGAGCGACGGCACCGCGGTCGCTGAAAACGTCGGCCCTGATACGGCAGCGTCGACGTTCATGTAGGCGACCGCTTTCTCGCGCAGCTCGTGCTCGTGCTGCTCGCCCCACTCGGTGGACGAGGTGAGCGCGAATTCCTCGGCGTCCCAGCTTGCGAACACGATCGTCCGCTTCGGCCGCATGCCGCCCTTCGCCAGTGCGCCGAGCGCGCGAGCCGTTTCCATCATGACGGCGGAGCCGCTCGAGGGATCGATGCCGCCGTAGACCCACGCGTCGCGATGATTGCCCGCGATGACCCACTGATCCGGATAGGTCGAACCGTTGATGCGGCCGATGATCGTCCAGATTGGGCGTACGGCGTCATCGTTGCGGACCTCGACGCGCACCTTCGCGCCAGGGCCGACGCGATAGGCGATCGGCATGCCGCCGTGCCACGAGCGCGGCGACTCGGGGCCGCCGAGCGCCTGCAGGATCACGCGCGCGTCGCGCGCGGAGATCGGCACGCTCATGATCGCCGGCAGCGCGACCGCTTCATCGCGCGTGAGGCGGCGCGCGCCGGGCGTCGAGGCCCAGCCCGGCGTGAGCGGATCGCCCGGCACGAGGAAGTCGTATCCGACGCTGCCGCGCTGGATTTGATCGTCAGGCCCCCTCGGTCCGTCTGGATACGTCGGGCCGCGGCCGCCGCCGTCGTCGTTCGGATCCGAGTAGATGAGCACCGCGGCTGCGCCTCGTTGCTGCGCGGTGAAGACCTTGTATCCCCGGTAGCTGTATGGGACGGAATATCGGACGAGGACAATCTTGCCGCGCACGTCGAT
The DNA here is from genome assembly GCA_023265015.1 of Acidobacteriota bacterium. Taxonomy (GTDB): domain Bacteria; phylum Acidobacteriota; class Vicinamibacteria; order Vicinamibacterales; family UBA2999; genus Gp6-AA40. The sequence continues at coordinate 6,229 of JAHFUO010000097.1, forward strand.
CCCGCGCTCGGCCAGCCAGTCGAACTCGTCCGGCGTGCCGCCGCCGGCGTAGACAACGGGGGCGGTGACGTCGCCGCCTGCGCCGAAGGCGTGATAGGCGATGTTGCTGTCGTCGGGCTCGGTGCCTTCTTCGTCGCCTGCATCCTCGTGAAGCGTTGCCCTCCACGAATGCGGCTCGGTCATCTCAACCGTGATCGCGGCGGCATGCGGGAGGAGGACATTGTGCTCGACGATCTCGACCGAGTCGAACCCGGCGGCGCGCCACTCGTCGCGCGTCCACTCGGCGAGCAGGCGGTCGCGCGGGGATCCCGCGATGTGCGGCTCGGCGGTAAGAAAGCGGTGGTCCGCCTCGAGGCGGCGCGTCGAGGGAAAGCGCACGAGGCGCTGCTCGATCGCGTTCTGCCTGGCAAGGCTTGCCGCGGTGAAGCCCTCGATCGGCACGGTCCGCTGCGTTCGCGCCGGGCTCGCGGCGAGCAGGATGACTACACCGGCCGTCATACCCGTCAGCGTCGTCCACAAACCGGCATGTGCGCGCCAGCCCATGAGGCGCATCCTACACCGGGGTCAGACCCCGGTACGGCTCATCACCGGGGTCAGACCCCGGTACAGCTCATCACCGGGGTCAGACCCTGGTGATGGGGCGACTCAAGGTACGTCAAGGCCCACGGCCCGCATCAACGCGATCGCGTTGCTCCGGGTGACCGGTCCCGGCTTCATGACGTAGTCGAAATGAATCTCACCGGCGTCAAAGCGGTCGTCGAAGTGCACGTTGGCGGCGCGCGGCGCCAGGTCGTCCCCGACCTTCGTCAGCGCGAGATCGTGGGTGGTGATAAGACCAATCGCGCCGCGATCGACGAGGGCTCGCAGGACGCCCGACGCCCCCACCACGCGATCGTGGGAGTTGGTGCCGTGAAAAAGCTCGTCGAGCAGGAACAGGAGCGGCAGGCGGCCTGCCGCGAGATCGGCGAGCTCGCGGATGCGGCTGATCTCGGCGTAGAAGCGCGATCGTCCTTCCTGCAGCGAGTCCTGGATCCGCAGCGTCGCGCCCACGTGCAGCGGCGCGAGCCGCAGACAGGTCGCCCGCACGGGCGCGCCCGCGAGCGCGAGCACTGCATTCACCCCGACGGTCCGCAGCAGCGTGCTCTTTCCGGACATGTTCGAGCCGCTGACGACGAGCAACTGCGGCGCGGACCCGTCAGGTCCGCGGGCATCTCCAAGGTGAATGTCATTGCGGACCATGCGGGCGGCCGGAATGAGCGGATGACCGAGCGCGGTGCCGTCGAACGTCGCATGTCGACTGGGAGAGTCAACGATTTCTGGAAACGGATCGTCCGGATGTTCGTAGCGGTACGCGGAGAGCGAGGCGAGCGCTTCGAACTCTCCCGAGATGCGAAGCCATTCACGAACGCCGCGGCCGTGCACGCGGCGCCAGGCTTCAATGGCGCAGGCGAGATGAGTGCCCCACAACACCGCCGCCCCAAACGGCGCGAAGTACGGGTTGTGCTGCCAGTCGTGGAGTTCCACGAGACGGTGGAGGCGACGAATCGCGGCGGAGGCGCCGACGGGCCGGCTGAAGCCGGCCCCTACGAGCTGTTGCTGCAGCGCGGTCAGGCGTTCCGACGCGAAGCGCTCCTCCTCGATCCGCGCGAGAACGAGGGCGAGGATATCGAGATCGCGGGCCGGGCCGTCGGCGGCGTCGAGCGCCTTGGTCGTCTGCTTGCGCAGTGGCAGCGTGAACAGGATTTCGAGCAGCACGACCACGACGAACGGCGTCGAATCGCCGCGAGCCATCCAGAGGCTTGCCGTCGCGATCGACGCGACGCTCAGGACCGTTGCGATCGGCCGGATCCACCGGCCGCGAAGAAGCGGCGGTTCTTCCGCCCATGTCACGAGCGCGTCGCTGCGTACGCTCGCGCGGACATCAGTCCCGGCCAGCGACAGCGCTTCGCGGAGATCGAGCCGTTCGGTCAGGTCACTGGTCGCCTGCTGCCGCGCACGGATCTCAGGCACATCGGCGGGCGCCATCAGCCAGGCGGCGAGCGTCTCCTCCCCGGCGCGTGTCCGCGCGATCGAGAGCAGCTCGAAGAGAGACGCCGGGCCGAACAGATCGAGGTCCTGCGCGTACAGATGCGCGGGATCGTGAAACCGCTCGCCGGTTTCACCGGTGCCCGCCCAGCGATCCTCGATGCGCGCGAGGCCACGCTCGTAAAAGGCAATGGCGCACGCGGCGGCGCTGCGCGCGCGCACCACGCGGTCGTGTTTCGCAACCAGAACACCGAAGGAGAACAGGGGAAGAGCAAGCCACCAGGGCGGGATCCATCCGCGCCACGCGGCGAGGGCGACCAGCACGCCCGCGGCGAACACCGCGAGCCGCGTGTAGCTGTACTGCGCGTCGAGCCGCGTCAGCCGCGCGTGCGCCTCGCGGCGGGCGGCAAGACGTGCGCGGTACTCGTCGGCCGGCGCGGCAGGCACGCTCAATTGTAGGGGCGTCGCGTGTAGGGGCGGCGTCGCGCCGCGCCAGGCGGCCCGTAAAGGGCCGCCTTACGATCCGAGCATTGTCAGGCGGCTCGTAGAGGGGGCCGCCCTACGATCGAGCAGCGCCTGGTTGAGGAACGCGATGAGCGGCGATACCGCGCGAAACACGTTCAGCAGCTCCGCGTAGAAGCGCGGGCTCAACGAAAAATCCGCGGGGAACTCGCACCCGGCGAGAAACTGTTTGTGGCGAAGGTAATCCGCGGCCGGATGATCCTTCGCATATCCGCGCGGCACGCGCAAGAGCTGCTCCCCGCCGAGCTCGCCGACCGCGCGGGTAAATGCGGCGGAGGTGACGACCCGCTGCAGCGTGCGATGACGCTGCGCGATCGCCGCACGAATCGCCTGCAGGTCCGTTGACGAAGGCCTGTACAGGCCGCCGCCCATCCAGACCCACTGCGGGGTTACTTCGAGGTAGAGCCCGGCTCCCTCGCCCTTTGGAAACTTCCTCGACGGAAAATGCGCCGCCACGTGTGTTTTCAGCGGCGTCTTGTCCTCGCTGAACCGCGTGTCGCGGTAGATGCGGTACAGGCACACGCGCGGATCCGAGATCAGGTCCGGCGCGAATCGATGCAGGTCTGGCGCGAGCTGGTCGAGCAGCACGACCATCGGTCCACGGACGTGCTGCTCGTACTCGGCCTTGCGCGCGCGGAACCACTCGCGGTCGTTGTTCCGCTTCAACGCCCGCAGAAACGCGAGCGTCTTCCCGGTAAACGGTGAACGCACAGGCTGCGTGAAGGGCGACGGCACAGCTACGCGCGCTGCTGCTCGGCGGCGCGCGCCGCGAACCGCTCCTGCATCTGCCGCGTGAGGTGCGGCACGATGCCGAGCATCCGCTCGATCAGCATCAGCTGCGCGCGATGATGCATCTCGTGCTCTTTCGTGCTCATCAGCATCTCGAACCGCGTCTTGGTCGGCGGCGTGATCCCCGGCGGCTGGTTGAACGGCTCCGCAAGGAAATCGTCGCTCAGCGTCTCGAGCCACGAGGCCGTCGCTTCGCCACGTTCCTTCAACAGCGCGATGAGCTCCGCCTTGGTGCGCGGCTGCTGTTCTTCGGCCTGCATCTTGCCGACAAGCTCGGGGAAGTTGATGCCTTCAAACGACGTGCGCTTCTCCCTGTGCACGCTTGAGAACCCATCTGCCATCGCGATGTGCGTCAGCAGCTGCCGGACGGTGCGCGTCCCAGGGGCCGGCGAGAAATCGAGCTTCGACTCGGGGATCTCCTCTGCAATCTGGATCGTGTTCTTCCGGACGGTGCGAAGCGAGCGGGCGAGATCTTTGGCTCCGTAACACAGCATGGTTGGTCTCCTCGAAAGGTGAGCCTGCAATAATACAATCCCTCGATGCCTTCCGTCCTCTCGCCGGCCGCGCGTGACGCGTTTGTGACGGATCTGCGCGCGCTGGTCGGCGACCGCTGCACGACGAACCCGACCCAGCTCGAGCATCACAGCCACGGCGAGTCCTGGCACGCCCCCGCCCCTCCCGACGTCGTCGTCTTTCCTACGAGCACGGATGAGGTGAGCGCGATCATGAAGGCTGCGGCGCGGCACCAGGCGCCGGTGATCCCGTTCGGTA
>JAHFUO010000174.1 GCA_023265015.1 Acidobacteriota bacterium
CGCGTTTGGTCAGGCGGACAATTCGCGCGCGGCCTTCGTCGGGTGCGTCGGACCGGACGATATACCCGAGAGCGTCGAGGCTCCGAAGGAGCTGGTTCATGGCCTGCTTGCTCATGCCGGCGCGCTCGGCGAGCATGCCAGGGCGGACCCCATCCGGGCCCGGAAACTGCAGCACCGCCATATGCGGCACGCGGAGCTCCTCGAAGCCGGCCGCGTTGAGCTCGTTGATGATCCGGCGGTGAATGGCCTGGGCCGGAACCCGCAGCAGGGCGCCGATCAGCATCTCTCCCGGCGCGGCCGGCGAGGGGGTTGGCGATGGGGGTCTTGACATGGAAGTAAATCGCATTTACAGTATACAACAGTAAACGCAGTTTACGAAAGGAGACGCAGATGACAGCACAGACCGTCGCCCTCCACGTCAATCCGTCCGACGAGACCATCCGTCTCGGGCCGCTCGCCGTGCGCTTCTTGATCACGGGAGAAGACGCGAGTGGCAGCGTCGCCGTCTTCGAGCTCTCGGTTCCCAGCGCGCAGCGTCTGGCGGCTCCGGCGCACAGCCACGATCACTACGAAGAGACGGTCTACGGCATCGAGGGTGTGCTGACCTGGACCGTCGACGGCAAACTGATCGACGTCGGGCCGGGGCAGGCCCTCTGCATTCCGCGCGGCGCCATTCACCGGTTCGACAACAACGGCAGCCAGGACGTGAAGGCGCTCTGTGCCATCACGCCAGCCGCGCTCGGTCCGCAGTATTTCCGCGAGGCTGCCGAGGTGATCAAGGCGGCGGCCGGTGGGCCGCCGGACCGAGTCAAGATGGCCGAAATCATGCGCCGCCACGGCCTCACCCCGGCTCCGCCTCCGCCTCAGGCGTAGCGCCTGGGGACGTGTCAGAGCAGGCGCTCGTCGCCACCACGGGCGTCATGATGACGTTCATGTACTACACTGCGGGCGATGGCCAAAACCTATCGCCCCTATGTGCCCGAGCAGGATCTGTTGCTGCCGCCGAGCTTGCGGGATTGGTTGCCGGAGAATCACCTCGCCTACTTCGTGAGCGACCTGATCGATCAATTGGATCTGTCGGCGATCACGGCGGGGTATGAGGATGAGGAACGGGGCTCCCCCCCGTATCACCCGGTGATGATGACGAAGGTGTTGGTGTACGCCTATTGCGTCGGCGTCTTTTCGTCGCGAAGGATCCAGCATCGGTTGGCTGAAGACGTGGGATTCCGGGTGCTGGCGGCCGGCAATGCCCCGGACTTTCGCACCATCGCCGATTTTCGCAAGATGCACCTGGCCGCCCTGAAAGGCTTCTTCGAGCAGGTGCTGCGATTGGCGCGCGAACTGGGCGCGCTGCGGGTGGGACGCGTGGCGCTCGACGGGAGCAAGGTGAAAGCGAACGCGTCAAAGCACAAGGCGATGAGTTACGGTCGGATGCGTGACAAACAGAAGCAACTGCGTGAAGAGGTGACGCAGTTGCTCGCGCAGGCGGAAGCCGTGGACGCCGCCGAGGATGCGGAGTACGGGGCGGATCGGCGCGGCGACGAGCTGCCGGCGGAACTGCAGCGACGCGAGAGTCGGCTGAAGCGAATTCGCGAAGCCAAAAGGGTGCTGGAGGCGCGCGCAAAGGACGAGGCCGCCGCCACGAGGCAGCCCGCGGAGGCGGCGAAACCCGACTCGAAAGCCCAATACAACTTCACCGATCCGGAGTCGCGGATTATGAAGGGGCCCGACGGATTCGTGCAGGCCTACAACGTGCAGGTGGCGGTAGACGACCTGCAACTGATCGTGGGCCAGGCTGTGACGCAGGAGACGAACGACAAGCACCAACTGATGCCGATGATCACCGTCATCGAACAGCAATCGGGCGACACGCCTACCCAACTGCTTGCCGACGCGGGCTATTGCTCGGACGCGAATTTGGCCGCGATCGCGGACACGACCATCGACCCGTACATCTCGACGCGGAAACAGAAACATCGCGAGCGACCGGGGCCCTGTCGGCGTGGCCCCCTGCCGCAGACGGCGACGCGCGTCGACCGGATGTCCCGCAAACTGCACACCAAGGCCGGGGCGGCGGTCTACGCCGCGCGCAAAGGCATCGTCGAACCGGTGATTGGGCAGATCAAGCAGGCACGTGGCTTCCGGCAATTCTTGTTGCGTGGATTCGAGAAGGTGCAAGGAGAATGGGCGCTGGTGTGCACGACGCACAACATTCTTAAGTTGTATCGCCTCTGCCGGTGAACGGAAGGCCGATTCGCGCCCCGGACACCCACGCGGCATCGCCGAGAGCGCCGACCGACATTGTGGGCGCGAAGCACGAGGCAATGTGACGATCACGGCGATTACTCGGACGGACTCCTAGGCGCGGATGGCGTGCGCCGCTGCCGTCAGCGCATGGCGGCGAGCGGCGGCGAGGGGAGATGTCCGGAGCGAAAGCGTAGACAAACGAAGCCCAGCGCTTTCGCGGAGCGACATCGCACCGAGCCGACGCGAGCGGAGTTGCTTTGTGGGGCAGGCCATCTGGTGGGACGGACGGCGCAGTGAAGCCCACGGCGTCAAACGCCGATGGGGACTGTGAATGCCTTGACTGTCACCGCGCACGGCTTTCCTGGTATCGCGGCCAT
>JAHFUO010000098.1 GCA_023265015.1 Acidobacteriota bacterium
AGATCATCGCCTTCGCCTTGCCGAAGAAATGATGCGACGAGCCCTTCACCCGTCATGAAGACCGCTGGCACAGCACGAAACCGATCGTCACCCTTTTTGAAGCGCGCTTCACGCTCTCAGGACGCCGCTGGACACGTCCGAAGCCCGCGGGTGTACACGCATCCGGCGCCGGTGTTCACGCTCACGTGTCGTTACACGCGTGGAAGGGCCGATCGCCGCGCTGCGACGGCTGGCGCCGCATCATCACTGTTATCGAGCCGCTCAGCGTGTTACCATCCCGCCATCGAGCGGCGGCATTCCACCATGAACTCGGAGGACGTATGAGGCTGTTTCTCGCGGCGCTCATTCTGATCGTGGGGACGATCCCGGCCGGGGCTCAGTGGCTGGATCGGAAAACACCTGGCATTCCGCGCACTCCCGACGGCAAGCCGAACCTCACGGCACCGGCGCCACGTGGGCCCGATGGGAAGCCTGATTTGACAGGGGTGTGGGACGGGTCGGAGGTCGTCGCGCGTCCCGAACCCGCCAACTTGCAGCCATGGGTCATGGAACTCGCGCGTAAGCATCAGCAGGACTACTACAAGATGCGTCCGTATTATCAGTGTCGGCCGAGCGGGCCCGAGGCGGAGAGGTATGGCAGCTGGAGCCGCATCCTCCAGACGCCGGCCGCCATCGCGATCCTGAACGACGACCTCACCTATCGCGTGATCTTTACGGACGGGCGCGAGCTGGAAGCCAACGCCGCTCCAAGCTGGATGGGGTACTCGGTGGGCCACTGGGACGGCGACACGCTGGTCATCGAGAGTAACGGGTTCAACGACAAGACGTGGGTCAGCCGCTATGGGGTCTCGCATACGGCGTCGCTGCGCGTCACCGAACGCTACCGGCGCGCCGACTTCGGCCACCTGCAGGTGGAGGTGACCTACACGGATCCGACCGCGTACCTGAAGCCCTGGGGCTTTACGGCGAACATGGCGCTGGCCGCCGATACGGAAATGCTCGAACAGATCTGCGAACTCAGCAGCGACCGCTGGACGGGCAGCCTCTCAGACGCCTCGACTCAGGCAGTATCGGTACCGCCCGACGTGCTGGCACGGTACGTCGGCGTCTACACCGGGATATACGCGGGAAAGAAGCGGACGTACGAAGTATCGCTCTCCGGCGGCAAGTTGATCGCGACGCTCGCCGGTCCTCCCATCGAGGGAGGCCTCGGTGCCATCGGCCTCGAGGACGGCGCGACGCGGACGCTGGTGCCGCTATCCCAGACGGTGTTCGAAGGCCTGGGACTCGGTTACCGATTCATGGTCAACGGCAAGGGTGAGGCGACCGATCTCGTGGTGGTTCACATCTCGGGCGACTACACATTCGCACGCCAGCGGTGACGTGTATGAGGCTGTTGCTCGCCGCGCTCGTGCTGATCGCGGGGACGATGCCCGCCGCGGCCCAATGGCTTGACCGTCCCTGGCCGGGCATCCCGCGCACGGCGGACGGCAAGCCGATCCTGACCGCACCTGCGCCACGTGGTTCCGACGGCAGGCCGGATTTGACGGGCGTGTGGAACGGAGCGACTCCCGAACCCCGGCTCGACGCCGCCAATGCACAGCCGTGGGTCACCGACCTCGTCCGTCGGCGTCAGCAGGATTACCAGAAGGGGCGCCCCTCCTATCAGTGTCTGCCGAGCGGACCTGAAGCTGACAGATTTGCCGGGTGGAAGCGCATCCTCCAGACGCCGAGCGCCATCGCGATCCTGAACGACGACCTCACCTATCGAGTGATCTTCATGGACGGGCGCGAGCTGGAGGCCAACGCCGCTCCAAGCTGGATGGGGTACTCGGTGGGACGCTGGGACGGCGACACGCTGATCGTGGACAGTTTCGGATTCAACGACAAGACGTGGCTGAGCCGCTATGGGCAGGCGCATACGGAGGCGTTGCGTGTGAGGGAGCGATACCGGCGCCCGGACTTCGGTCACCTGCAGGTAGAGGTAACCTTCACCGATCCGACCGCGTACGCGAAGCCTTGGGGCTTTACGGCGGATATGGCGCTGGCCGCCGATACTGAGATGCTCGAGTCGGTCTGCGAACAAACCAGCGACCGCTGGGACGGCAGCGTCTCGGACGCCGCAAACGCGGGGGTGACCGTTGCGTCCGACATGCTTGCGCGGTACGTCGGCGTCTACCGTGGGTTGTATCTGACAAACAAGCGCACGATCGAAGTGTCGCTCTCAGGCGGCCAATTGATCGCGAAAATCATCGGCGCCGCCGGCGTCGACGGGGGTGAGACGCGGCCGTTGATACCGCGATCTCAGACGGTGTTCGAAGGGCTGGGAATCGGCTATCGATTCATCGTCGATGACAAGGGTGAGGCTACGGACCTCGTGGAGATTCACATATCTGGTGACTCCCGGTTCTCGCGACAGCGGTAAGCCCAATTCGTTCGTCGCGACGCGGAGCGAAGGCTGGCTTGCCAGCCGAAGCTCGCGAGAGGATGCGTGCAGGTCCGCCTTCGCCTGTCTCGTGAGCGAAACTGGCCTGCCAGCCGAAGCTCGCTCAGAGTGGATGCGAGCGAAGGCTGGCGTCCCTGAGGGGAGATGCATCAGTGGGAGAAGGAGCCCACAAAGTGGCGTCCCCACGGGGAGACGCAGAGATGGGCGCAGCCCACAAGCTGGCGTCCCCAATGGGGTGTGCTGCACGAGTGGGCGCGCCCGAGACGTTCATCGAGGGCGACATCGCTGCGTGACTGCCAGCAGCATCGTCCGAGCTGCTACCGGCACCCTCACTTCACGAACTCCGATAGACGCTGCGACAATGACCTCGGGGCCGATCCCATCGGCAGGAATCGCTGCGATCGTGTACTCGCGCATGGACACCAATTCCGACATCTCTCTTTTGGTTCCATTCGAGCTCGATTCGGACCGCCGTCGTCTCGTTCGGGACGGCGAGTCCATTTTCCTGACCGCTCGGCGAATAGACGTGGTGACTGTCTGGTTTTTAGGGCCGTAGCTCCTGCGGCGGTCTAGCCTACTGTCCACGTCACTCCGGTAACCGCGCGGTCGCCTCGCCCAGCACCGCCGGACCGCCGGCCGGAACAAATGCGGCCACTATTGACTGGTGAACGGCGTGGAGCCGCGTCACAATCCGCTGAAACTCCCGAGAACCCCAGCCTATCGAGGACTGTTTCGAACCTGTCTTTTCCGCTTGCACCCCACGGGCTTTCGAGGATCTGACAGCGACCAGTCCGCCGCGTGGCTGTTCGAGCCACCGTCCCCTTTCGTTATACAGGAAGAGAAGGGCTTCTCAACCGCAGGGGAGGTACCTCTGATGAGGCTCGAGGCAGCAAGATACGTCGTGGTTCCGATAGTCACCGCGCTCTCTGCGGCACTGGCCACCGTTGGCGCGGCATACGTCACCGACACTGGTTTCACTGAGGCAAGAGATGTACGGGTGACACCAGCCGAAGTAGCCACGATTGTGCCCACCTTAGCCGACCCGATATTCGACGGCGTTGAAATCCTGAAGGACGTGAGGATCATTGATTTGCGTGGTCGGGTTCCAGTTCCACCCGAAAAGAAGACGTCCGACAAGATCAGCTCGGCAACCTGGGTCCGCTACATCTTGATGAAGAAAACGAAAGAGAAGAACTTTGTCGAGTTCGAATCTGCCACGACCGGCGCGGGAATCGACGCCCGCTCTCTGACTCATAGGTACGAGCTCATAACAACGAAGCAGCCCCATTTCCATGGCAGCGTGCGAGTGAAGCCTGTGGTGCTGAAGATTGACATCAGTAACGAGCCGGTAGGTCGGGAATTTCTTGTCATCAACGAGTTGACCTACTGGAATGCCTTTACCGGAGAGGACGCTGACTGGGCTGCGATGCACAGGGTTCAAAACGAAGAGCTCGCAATGGTGGTGCTCTTCCCAGAGGAGAAACCGATTAAGTCGTACGACTTTCTCGAGTACAAGCAAGGTGTGCAACCAGAACCCTTTCGGGGAAGGCACAGGTCTTACGTGAGCGAAAACAGATTGGTCTTGTTCTGGGGACCCGAGGATCTGAAGCGTGACTTTGTCTATCAAGTGCAGTGGCGCTGGTAGAGGGTGAGGTTTCGTCTTCGGGGCCGCTGCGAGCGGACCCTGGTCGCGGAACATGTCGTAGTCACAAAAACACACAACCCTACCCGAAGGGCAAGAGCAAGGCGCGCTGGTATGAGTTGGGCGTGACGCGGACGTTGGACCGATTCTTCGGCGCGGTGCCGACCGGAAAAAGGCGGTGGCGTCCCTGACGGGATTCGAACCCGTGTTACCGCCTTGAAAGGGCGGCGTCCTGGGCCTCTGGACGACAGGGACTTATCAATTGATTTGGGCCCCCTGGGGATCGAACCCAGGACACCGTGATTAAAAGTCACGTGCTCTACCACTGAGCTAGGGGCCCGTCCGTGCCCGTACTGCGACCGAGCTCGGCATCGGTAGAACACCGAATGTTACCGCACTTCGATCTCGACGAGGTGCGCGTCGCCGCTGCCGACAGCCTCCTCATGCCGCGAATCATAGAGGCTTCAGTATTTTCGCGGTCGTGATCGCCTGCCCGGCGTGCCTCGTCGAATGCTCGGCCGCGTGAAACAGCAGCCCCAGCACGTTGGACGGCAGGGCCGCGCGGCCGATGCCGCGATGATCGAGGAGCCGATCGCGGCTCGTCCGGCGAAGTTGATCGAGCGCCCGCTCGATTGCGGCCGACGTCTCATGCACCACGTCCGGCAGCGTCGCGGGCGGATCTCCCGCGGTGGATTCGCCGCGAAGCGCGGCCTTCTGCCCGTCGCTCAGCGACTCGCCGCGCGCGTACGTGAACAGCCGATCGAGCGCGCCGCCGAGATGCCGCACGTGAAAGCCAATCGACGCGGCGCCGCCCGGCCGCGTCCAGACGTGCTCGACCGGTACTTGCGACACAAGCTGTTCCAGGTCTTCGCGAACCTGGACCAGCGCGTGGGCAACGGGCATCAGCAGCGGATCGATCCCGTCGATCGGTCCGCGCATCCACACTTCCGGCTGTGGCGTAGTGGACATGAAGGTCGAGTGTACCTCTGCTACGCTGATCAACGCCGACTCCTTACATGCCGCACCCCGACTATGTGCCTCAGCTCGCCACGCTGGTCGCCGCGCCGCCGTCCGGCGGCGAGTGGCTCCACGAGATCAAGTACGACGGCTACCGCATCGGCGCCCGCGTGCGAAACGGCGTCGTCACGCTCTACACGCGCAACGGCAACGACTGGACGAGGGCGTTTGCGGGAATCGCAGAGGCGGTGCGAACGCTGGGGCTGGACGATGCGCTGCTCGACGGCGAGGTCGCAGTCGTGCTGCCCGACGGCCGCACCAGTTTCCAGGCGCTGCAGCACGCAGCGTCTGAACCGGCAAGCCGCGGGACGCTCGTGTATTTCCTGTTCGATCTCCTGCGGCTTGAAGGCGAGCGGCTCGAGTCGCTGCCGCTCGAGGAGCGAAAAGCGCGGCTGAAGAAGCTCATCGGCCGTCGCAAGACCGGACGACTTCGCTACTCGGAGCACGTCGAGGGACAGGGCGATTCGTTTTTCAAGCAGGCGTGCCGTCTCGGCCTCGAAGGGATCGTGTCCAAGCGCCGCGACATGCCGCATCGCCCGGGGCGGCATGGAGACTGGCTGAAGACGAAATGCGTGCTGCGGCAGGAGTTCGTGATCGGCGGCTTCACCGATCCCGAGGGGATGCGCGCGGGGCTTGGCGCGCTGATCATCGGATACTACGAGGGCAAGCGGCTCGTCTTCAGCGGAAAGGTCGGCACCGGGTTCACGCACAAGGTCGCGCTCGACCTGCGCGCGCGGCTGGACGGCCTCGAGCACACGAGCTGTCCGTTTACGCCGCGCCCCACGGGACCGCTCGCGCGCCGCGCGCACTGGGTGAAGCCCCAGCTCGTGTGCGAGGTGGTGTTTACCGAATGGACAGGCGACGGAAAGATCCGCCATCCGTCGTATCAAGGCCTTCGCGCGGACAAGAAGCCGCGCGCCGTTCGACGCGAACAGCCCCTGCGCGCCGCGAAATAGCCTCCGTCATCTCCACCGGAAAATTCGCAGCGCAACCCCGAACCCCACGACGCCCCACGCCGCGAGCACGGCGAGCTCGCGCCAGACACCAGCAGTCCCCGCTCCTTCAAGGATGACCGCGCGCAGCGCATTGATCAGCGCCGTCAGCGGCAGCGCCTGGATGATCGGCTGAACCGCCTGCGGGAAGTTCGACGAGGAGAAGAAGACGCCGCTCACCACCCACATCGGCACCATCGCCAGGTTCATCAACCCGGAGATCGCTTCGAAGGTGCGGGCGCGGCTGGCCAGGAGCAGGCCCAGGCCGCCGAACGCGAGCGCGCCGACGAGGCAGACCACCGAGATCGAGAGCATCGAGCCACGGATCGGCATGCCGAGCACGAACGCGCCGAGCAGCAGCGGCACGCCGGCCTCAGGCGCAAGAAACACGAGCCGGCCTCCGATCTGCGCGAGGAGGAACTCGTGCTTTCGCATCGGGCTCGCGATCAGGCGCTTCAGCACCTTCCGCATCCGCGTCTGCACGACGGAAAAACCGATGCCCCACATGCTCGTCCCCATGATGGTCATGCCGACGATGCCGGGGATGAGCCAGTCGACGTAGCGCGATCCGGCGATCCGGACCGGCTCCTCTCGTGCCGAAAACGGATCCTTCCGTCCCGCCGCCCTCTTCAGCGCATCGTCCACGAGCAGCCGCGCCAGGTGGCTTTCCTCGCGCGCCACGTCGTACCGATAGGCGGGCGGATCCGTGGGAACGATCAGCAGGTGGACTTCCCCTTCGCGCAGCGCCCGCTCCTCGTCCCCCGGCCGGATGTCGCGGATCGTGATGCCCTGCGTTGCCGCCAGCGCCTGCCGGATCGCGGCGCCTCGATCGCCAGGCTCGATACCGACCACCGCCGGCTTGACGCCGCTCCCGGGAAACGCGATCGCGAGCGCCACCGACATGATGATCGGAAAGACAAACGTCCAGAACAGCGCTTCCGGCTCGCGAAGGAACTCGCGAAGGCGCGCGAGCGTCAGCTCGATCAGCGGATGATGGGCGCCGCCGCGGTCGATCTCATTCTTCACGGAGGTGTCTCCCCGTGAGCGACACGAAGACGTCTTCGAGCGTCCCGGAGTGTGTGACGACGCGCGGCGCGCCGAGCGCGGCAATGAGGTCCCGTGGCGTTCCCTGCGCGATCATCCCGCCGTGATCGATGATCGCCACGCGGTCGCACAGTGTCTCCGCCTCGTCCATGTAATGCGTGGTGAGGACGAGGGTGCCGCCGTCCTGGCGGAATCGCTTGAGCAGATCCCAGAGCTGACGGCGCGACTGCGGGTCGAGGCCCGTGGTCGGCTCGTCGAGAAACAGCAGGTCGGGGTCACCCGCCAGCGCGCACGCCACCGCGAGGCGCTGCTTCTGCCCACCCGACAGCCTCCCCACCCAGCTTCCCCGCTTCGACTCGAGCTCGACGATCGCGAGCAGCTCGTCGATCGTGCGGCCGCGATGATAGAAGGAGCGAAAGACGCGCAGTGTCTCTTCGACCGTGAGCTTCTCCGCCAGCTGCGTCTCCTGCAGCTGGATGCCGAGCCGCTGCCGCAGCTCGCGCTCGGCGGTGCGCCAGCGAAGGCCGAGAATCTCCACGCCGCCCGCATCGGGCTCGAGCAACCCCTCGAGGATCTCGATCGTCGTCGTCTTGCCGGCGCCGTTCGGGCCGAGCAAGCCGAAGCACTCGCCGCGCTCGACGCTGAACGACAATCCGTCGACGGCCACGACGGCGCCGTAACGCTTCACCAGCTGGTCGCAGGTCACGGCGGGCACGACGACATTCTGTAATTCAAAAGTCAAAATGCAAAATGCAAACAGTGTCGTTTCCGCACAGTCCGTGGTTCACTTTTGAATGGTGCATTTTGAATTACACTGATCGTCTGTGTCGACCGTACTTATCGCCGCCTCAGAGCACCTGCCCGCCCTCAAGGAACGCGGGGATTTCAGCGACGCGCAGGTGTTCTCGGACGTCGAGGCCCTGCGCGCGCTGGAAGTGATCACGCGGAAGCGACCACGGGTCGTGGCGCTGGAGCGCGTGTTTGCCGCCACGCCGCGCGGCGCGGCGCTCATCAACCGCATCAAGGCGGATCCAAAGCTCACCGACTGCGAGATCCGGATCGTGGCGCACGACGGCGCCTACGCCCGCGTGCCGGACGCGCATCCTGGCACGTCAGACGAGGGCGCGGCGGTGGCGGTCGCGCCCCCGCTTCCCGCGGCGGCGCCGCTCGATCAGCGGGGCACGCGGCGGGCGCCACGGTTCAGGATTGTCGACGGCGTGGAAGTGAGCATCGACGGACACGGCGCGGCGTTGGTCGATCTCTCGATCGTCGGCGCGCATGTGATCTCGGCCACCATCCTCAAGCCGAACCAGCGCGTCAGGGTGTCCATCCCCGACGGGAGGCGCCAGATCCGTTTCAGCGCGGCCGTCGCCTGGGCGTCGTTCGAGCTCGCCAAGACGGGCGCGCGGTACCGCGCCGGCATCGATTTCGTCGACGCCGAGGCGGACGCCGTTCAGAAGTTCTGCGACAAGAACAAGAAGTCGTAGATCAGCCAACCCTCAGGTCGTCGACGTTCAGCTCCTTCGACAACCAGCGGTGCACGACCGAGCCGTCGCGGACGATCGTCTCCGCCCGATCGGAGCCGGTCGAGATGATGGCGCACGGCACGCCGCTGACCTCCTCGAGCCGCGTGATGTAGCGCTGCGCTTCCGGCGGCAGCGCCTCGAAGCGGGTCGCCCCTTTCGTCACGCTCTTCCATCCCGGGAGCGTGTCGTAGACCGGCTCGGCGTTGGACAGCGCGCGCAGATCGGCCGGGAACTCGGTGAGCACGGTCTTCGCCGTGCGATAGCCGGTGCAGATGTGCACCTCGGGGAGGCCGTCGAGCACGTCGAGCTTCGTCAGCGCAATCGCGTCGAGGCCGTTGATGCGCGCCGAGTAGCGCACGACCACCGCGTCGTACCAGCCGCAGCGGCGCGGGCGTCCTGTCGACGCGCCGTACTCCTGGCCGCCTTCACGCAGGCGGTCGGCCAGCGCGCCGGACAATTCGGTCGGCAGCGGCCCTTCACCCACGCGCGTCGTGTACGCCTTTGCGACGCCAAGCACGCCGCCGATGGCGCTCGGCGGCACGCCAAGGCCGGTGCAGACGCCGCCAATCGACGCATTGGACGAGGTGACGAACGGATAGGTGCCGTGATCGATGTCGAGCAGCGTCGCCTGCGCGCCCTCGAACATCACGCTCCTGTCCTCCGCGCGCGCCTTCGCCAGGTAGAGCGACACGTCCCCGACCCACGGCTGCAGCCGGTCGCCATGCGCCACGAGCTGCTCGAAGACCGGCTTCCAGTCGAGCGTCGACTCCTTGATGATCTGGTTCCGCGCATGGACGTTCTCGCGCACTTCCTCCGCCAGCGCCTGGCGATCGCCCAGCAGATCGCAGATGCGGATGCCGCGCCGGCCGATCTTGTCCTCGTAGGCGGGGCCGATGCCGCGTGACGTCGTGCCGATCTTCCGCTCGCCGCGCCGCGCTTCGGAGAGGACATCCAGCTCGCGGTGATACGGCAGGATCACGTGCGCCTTCTCGCTGACGAGCAGGCGCCCATCCACCTCCACCCCCATCCGCGCGAGGTCATCGACCTCCTTGAACAGTGCCTGGGGATCGACGACCACGCCGTTGCCGATGATGCAGGTGACGCCCGGATGCAGAATGCCCGACGGGATGAGATGGAGGACGAACTTCTTCCCCTGCACGTACACCGTGTGGCCGGCGTTGTGGCCGCCCTGGTAGCGCGCGACCGCGGAGAAGTGCGGCGTCAGCATGTCGACGATCTTGCCCTTCCCTTCGTCGCCCCACTGCGCGCCAAGTACTGCGATATTCGTGGACATGAGGCCAATACTAAACCACGAGGTGCGACGGTGCGAGGTGCGATGGGGCGATGGTGCGTCCGACGGTGCGAGGTGCGACGGTGCGACAGTCGGTTCGATGGTGCACCATCGCGGGTGCTGTCGAACATTCGCACATCCGCACCGTCGGACGCAGCGTCGCACGTGCCGTCGAACATTCGCACATTCGCACCGTCGGACGCACCATCGCACCGTCG
>JAHFUO010000175.1 GCA_023265015.1 Acidobacteriota bacterium
CGCGGTAGCGCTCCCGGTGTCGCCGCCGGCCCGAGCGCCTACTGGGCGGAAGAGCTCGAGAACATCGACTACATGATCGACGCGTCGCCGCTCATCGTCAGAAAATTGCGGCATCACGCTTTTCACGTCACCGGCGTCCGCCCGTACGACTATCGAAACAAGAACGACGGCCGCCGGGAGTACTTCGAGGCACGGCTGCGTGCGCTGCGCGCCCTTGGCGGTGACGCGCTGCTCGTTCCCGAGTCGCCTGCACTGGGTGGCTTCGGCTATAGCATCGATCGTCAGCAGTTCAACGTCGACACAATGAAATTCTACGAGGGGCTCATCGGCATGGAGCGCGGCGGTGTGTTGAACGCCATCCGCGGCGTCGATCGCCCGCTCGTCTGCGAGATAGGTGCAGGCTGGGGAGGATTCGCGTATCAGTTCAAGACCCTCTTCCCTCGCGTCACCTACGTGTGTATCGACTTTCCGGAATTGTTTCTGTTTTCGGCGACCTACCTGGGCGTCGTGTTTCCCGATGCCCGGCTTCTGTTCGTGGGGACCGACGGCACCTCGGCAATCGACCTCTGGCGCGATGCCGACTTCGTCTTCGTTCCCCACACTCTTTCGCGTCTGGTTTCCGCTCTGCCGCTGGATCTCGCCATCAACATGGTGTCGTTTCAGGAGATGACCGATGCGCAGGTGCACGGCTACGCGGCAATGGCTGCCACTGCCGGCTGTCCGCTGCTCTATAGTCTGAATCGGGAACGCTCGCTGTACAACACGCAGCTGGTGAGCGTCAGTGAGGCGCTCTCGAATTGGTACGAGCTGACAGAGGTGCCGGTGCTCGACACCGACTATCCGAGCTCGATGAGGAAGCCGCCCAAGGCAGGGCGGACGATCGATCCGTCGGAGCCGAGATACCGCCACCTAATCGGGCGGCTCGACGCTCGACATTCGGCGCGGACCGAAGCACGTGCGCAGGATCCGAGTGGCAGCAGCAGACCTGCCGGTCCACGCGTGGTGCTCGGGATGACCCTGTACAACAACGCGCGACATCTGCCCGACGCACTCGGATCGCTCTTGTCGCAGACGTATAGCGACTTCGCGCTCCTCCTATTGGACGATGCCTCGATCGATGAAACGGAGGAGGTTGCGCGGCGATACGTCGAACGGGATTCCCGCCTTCGCTACGTCAGGCACGCACAACGGCAGGCGATGATTGCCACCTGGCGCGAGGTTGCCGAGATGGCTGCGCGCGAGTGGCCCTCGGCGGAGTACTTTGCGTGGGTGAGCGATCACGACTGGTGGCATCCGCGGTGGCTGTCACGGCTGATGGCGGAGCTCGACTCGGACGCGGGGGCGGTGCTCGCGTACCCGATCACGCGCCGTGTGTCGCCGACCGGTGATGAAATCGACAAGGGCCCACGTCTGTTTGACACTGCGGCCTGCGAGGATCTCGACGCTCGCTGGAAACACTTCTGCCACGAGGGCGTCGGATCCGGTGACATGGTCTACGGCGTCATACGCATGGACGCGCTTCGCCACGCCGGCATCTTCGGGTTGTTGCTGCGCCCTGATAGGCTGCTGATCGTCGAGCTCACATTGCAGGGCCGTATTCGCCAGGTGCCAGAGGTGCTCTGGTTCCGGCGCCAGTCGAACGGTACGAGCGTCGAGCGGCAACGGACAACGCTCATGCTCCCGGAACACGAGCCTCGCTGGTTTTCCTGGCCTCCATGGCTGCAGCACGCGTTTGTGCTCTGGCGTGAGTACGCCTCTCGCGGGGCCGGATCGCCGCTGACGCGAGCGCAGTGGATTCGGATGCTCGTCCGTTATCAGCTCACCTACGGGTGGCGGCACTTCCGAAAGACCGGCACGTCACATGCGCTCGGACGCGGAATCGACCGCATGATCTGGGTGAAGAAGATGGCAAAGCACCACTATCATCACGCCGTTTACCACACCCTGATCGGTGCGCGCCTCGTGGGGGGAAGGCTGCGGCGCGCCGCGCGCCGCGTGCTCTACGAGGTGCTGATGCTCACGCACCGCCTCGGCCTTCGGGGCCGCGGGGAAACGCCGTCAGCGTAAGCGTGGCATGAAGTCTGTTCGGGTCAACGTCGGCGGGCGGCCGGTGCTGGTGTCGCGGCCCGACGCGTCGCTCTCCGGCCCATTCAGCGTGGACCTGCTCGCGACGTTCAATCGCGCCCGCACCGAAGGCGCCGCCGCGTCCGTGCTCGCGCCGTCGGCCTCAGCGAATGTTCTCCTCGCGTTGATCCCACAGGATATTTCGCTCGTGTCCACCCGTGGCGTGGCGAGTGCATGGCTTCGGGCGCGGGTGTGGGGCGCGACCATCGCCAGGCGCGCCGCACGGAGGTTCTCGCACGCGTCGGGCTCCTTCTGGCTGGAGTGGCACAGGGAAATGAGACGCCACGCGGGTGATGAACGACTCCCGTCGGATCTGCGTGCGCGCCTGCGCGAGAGCGCGCAGCGATCGCTTGCGAGGTCGGCCGCGACCGCGCGAGCCGTGACGAGGTTCCCCCGGCGGCTGCTTCGGGCGCGTGTGCGGACCTCGCTGGCGCCCGCCTTTTTCACTGAGGCGTCCACGTCTGCCG
>JAHFUO010000018.1 GCA_023265015.1 Acidobacteriota bacterium
TACGTGGGCGCCAGCCTCTACGTGGGCGTCAGCTTGAGGTATTCGCGCACGAGGCGCGCGAGCAGGCCGTCGAGTGATTCGCCATCGAGCTCGAATCGCATCGATGCCGGCGACCACGCAAGCTTGAAGCTGCGCGACATGGCGGAGACCCAGACCTGGCGCATCGGTGCGTTGGGACTGACGACGAACTTCGCGGGCGCGGGCTCCTCGAACACGACTTGAAGCACGCCGTTCTGGCCTTCGAGCTCGAACCCTGCCTCATCGGCAAGCGGCAGCAGCGAGCGCTCGGCGCGCTCGAGCGCGTGGTCCGCCTGGAGCCTGAAGTCCTGCTCGGTCAGCGTCTCGGCCATAGGTAAGGCAAGCAAGGCAAGCAAGGCAAGTAAGGCAAGCAAGGCAAGCAAGGCAAGTGGGCCAGGTAAGGCGAGTAAGGCGGGTGGGGCAAGGGGGTTTACTTCGCGACGTACGACTTGCGCGTGCGTGCCGTCATGCCCGACTGCCGCATTTTCATATCCAGCTTGTGCTCCTTGCCGTCGAGCATCGGCGGCGCGAAGCCGAGCGTGTACAGGCTGTGGAGCTCCTGCGCGACGCGCGTGAACGTGGGCGCGAGCTCGTCGGTCTTCTTCAGCTCGAAATAGCCGCCGCCGGTTTCCTCGGCCAGCTTCCTCAGCGATCGATCCGGCTGCGACCGCACCATACGCTGGCCGTTGAAGTAGACCGACTGCAGGCCGATCGCGTAGACCATGACCTCATCCTGCCGCGCGTGATCCAGCACGGTGCCGAAGCCGGTCTTGCTGTAGGTGTCGTCGCCGTCGGTGAAGACGAGCACGATCCGGCGCCCGTCGACCGGCTTCAGCATGTCGATGCTCTGGTCGACCGCGTCCCAGAGGCGCGTCGGGTTGCCGTACTGCAGATCCTTGAGCGCCGAAATCAGGTCGTCGCGATCGCTGGTGAACTGGCCGCTGAACTCGATGCGGTCGCTGAACGCGCCGACCTGTCCCTTGTCCTTCGGCAGCATCCGCAGCAGGAACTGCTCGGACGCCGCCCTGAGCAGGTCGAGGCTGCCGGTCATGCTCGCGCTGTAATCGAGCATCACGATGACGGTGAACGGCTGCGTCTCGTTCTGGAAGAACGTGATCTCCTGCGGCTTGCCGTTGTCGAGAATCGTGAACTGATCCTGGTCGAGGCTCGGCACGAGCCGGCCCTGCGCATCGGTGACGGTCGCCGGCACCGATACGATCTGCGTGCCGGCGCGGAATGTCGGCCCTTGCGCCACGGCCGTCAGCGTGGCGAGCAGCACGAGCGCGAGCGTCGTGGATGTGCGCATGGAGACCGAGCTTAGCAATGGTTGTTCCGTCAAGCAATCAGGCGATTCGGGACTATTATCGTGGATGCGGGCGCGCCCGCACGGGTCGTTGTCCTCCGACCGTGACGCCGCGGCCCGCCGAAATCATCCAGATGGCAGCCACCGCTCACGTTTTTGCCCGTTACCTGGCCCGTCCCGGCCAGGAGGAGGCAGTCAAGGCCGTGCTCACGGCGCTGATCGCTCCGACGCGCCGCGAGCTCGGGTGCTACCAGTGCGATCTGCTCGAGAATCGCATCGATCCGCGCGAGCTCTGCTTTGTCGAGCGGTGGGAGAGCGACAAGGCGTTCGACGAACACCTCGAGATGTCCTACGTCAAATCGGCGACCGCACAGCTCGCCGATCTGCTCGAGACCCCTCTCGACATCCGCCGTTATCACATCGTCTAGCGCAGTTTTCAGTTCCCAGTCGCCAGTTTTCAGCTCGATTCCACCCAGAACACGACTGGGAACTGACTACGGGCAACTGACAACCGATCTGAGCCCGTGACGGGCCGCCCTCCGGCGTCGGGGTATGATCCCGCCATGCGTAATGTCTTCATCGCCGCCGGCCTTCTGATCACCATCGCGTGCGCCGCCGGCGCACAAACTGGGACCGCCCAGGCCGGGCAGGACGTCGCGGCCCGCGTCGGCGACCGCGCCATTACCGTCCGGGAGATCGACGACCGGTGGAAGCGGGAAGACCCTGGTCAGAAAGCGCAGGCGGAGCAGGCGCTCTACGACGGGCGCAAGACGACGCTCGACGCCATCATTGCCGAGATGCTCGTGGCGGATGCGGCGAAGGCGAAAGGCGTGACGCCCGACGCGTTTATCCAGGGCGAGATCGGCAAGCGCATCAAGACGGTCGCGGACGGGGACGTCCGAACCTTCTACGTGCAGAACAGCGAGCGGATGCAGGGCCGGACGTTCGAGCAGATGGCCCCGGCGATCCAGCAGTATCTCGAAGATCAGCAAGAGACTCTCGCGCGGCAGAATCTGATCGCGGAGCTGCGGAAGGGGGGACCACCCATCAGCGTCATGATGGATCCGCCGCGGACGACGGTGACGCTCGCGGCTGACGACCCGTCGCAGGGGAGCGCGACCGCGCCGGTGACCGTCGTCGAGTACTCCGACTTCCAGTGCCCGTTCTGCCAGCGCGTGATGCCGACGCTGAAGGAGCTTCGCGCGAAGTACGGCGACAAGATGCGCCTGGTGTGGAAGGATTTTCCGCTCACGCAGATTCACCCGATGGCGTTCGTGGCCGCGCAGGCCGGTAACTGCGCGCGGGAGCAGGGAAAGTTCTGGGAGTACCACGATCGCCTGTTCGCGAATCAGCAGGCGCTGCAGCCGGAGTTCCTGAAGAAGTACGCGGCGGAGGTGGGGCTCGACACAGGGAAGTTCAACGAGTGTCTCGACAGCTCGAAGTACGAAGCGCGCGTGCAGGAATCGCTCGGGGTGGGCACTCGTCTCGGCATCACCTCGACGCCGACGGTCTACGTCAACGGCCGCATGGTCAACGGCGCGCAGCCGATCGAGGTGTTCCAGTCGCTCATCGACGACGAGCTGGCACGCGGCAAGTAACGACGAAGAATCTGGTCAACCACGAAGAATCTTTTCAACCGCGAAGACTCGAAGGACACGAAGAATTTGATTTACGTCGTGTGCTTCGTGGTTGATCACGGCACGAGCACGATCTTGCCGTAGGCTCCGGGCTCCATCACCGCAACCTGCGCCCTGGCTGCCTGCGCCAGCGGCAGCTCCTTCCCGACGACCGGGTTCAGCGTGCCGTTTTCCAGTCCGGCCGCGATGCCGGCGTGAATCTGCCGCAGCTCCGCGGGATCGGCATTGAACTGCGTCATCCCCAGGATCGCCGCATCCTTCCCCATGGTCTTTCGAGGATCGATTTCGATCCGGCCGCGGTTGCCGACGATCACGACACGCCCGCGAAAGGCCAGGATGTCGAGATCGTGATCGAGGTTCACGTTGGCGAGCATCTCGAGGACGATGTCGACGCCGTGTCCTGTCAGCTCCACCAGCCGTTTCAGGTAGCCGGGCTCGCGGTGGTTCAGCACGTTGTGCGCCCCCTGCGCGCGGACGAGCGCAACGCCTCTCTCGGTGCCCGCGGTGCCGATGACGCGCATGCCATGTGCCCGCGCGATCTGCACCGCCGCGATCCCCACGCCGCCGCTTGCGCCGTGCACGAGCACGATGTCGCCCGCCTTCGCCTGGGCGCGTATGAACAGCGCGCGCCACGCGGTGCCGTATGGAACCCCGAGCCCCGCGCCCTGCTGGAAGGAGACCCGATCGGGCAGCGGGTGCACGCGGTCTTCATCGCACACCGCGAGCTCCGCATAGGCGCCGCCGCCGTGTGCGAGCGTCTCTCCGTACACGCGGGCGCCCGTTCGCAGCCGCGTGACCTCCGAGCCCACGCGTTCGACGATCCCCGCGACGTCGAACCCGGGTGTGTAGGGAAGCGCCGGCTTGAGCGTGTACGCCCCGTTGCGGATGTACGTGTCCGCCGGGTTCACGCCGGCGGCTCGCACACGCACGAGCACCTGGCGCGCCCCCGGTGAAGGGTCGGGCACATCCTCGAGCTTCAGCACCTCGGGGCCGCCGAATTCGCGCACGAGAATCGCTTTCAAGAGAGCCTCACGGGCCGGCTGCAGCCGGCCCCTACGAATGCGGAAACACTGGTGGAAACAAGCGATCGAAGTTACCACCAAAGATGAGCGCCGCATCCGCCGCGCTCACGCCCGCCTCCGCGACGATCTGCTTCTGCGACTCGTAGACGCCGCGCTGCCAGCCGCGCGGAAAGAACGAGGAATCCGTTCCAAACAGCAGGCGCGAAGGCCCCACGACCGACAGCGCCGCTGTGAACACCGCATCGAGCGTCAGCCCCGGCGTGTAGCGCACCCAGGCGTTCGAGCTGGACGAGTCGAGATGGATGTTGCTCGCGACGCCGGCGGCCATCAACGCCTCGCGCAGCAACCCGGCGCCGAAGTGCGGAATGATGAACGGCACCGACGGAAACATCAGCGCGAGGCGCGAGACGTCGAGCGGATTTCCAAGCCGCATGTCGAAGCGGCTGGGAAGACCGAGCGTCCCGCGCACGCCGACCGACAGCACGCCGCAGTGGACAAACACTGCCGTGCCCGGCGTCGACGCCGCGATCTCGATGATGCGCGTCACGCGCTCGTCGCCGAGCGGCACATGGTGCATCGCGGGAAACAGGCAGACGCCGCGAAGAGACTGTTCGGCGATCGCGCGACGCACGCGCGCCGGCGCATCCGCGGCAGACGCGTCCACCATGAAGA
This sequence comes from Acidobacteriota bacterium, assembly GCA_023265015.1. Taxonomy (GTDB): domain Bacteria; phylum Acidobacteriota; class Vicinamibacteria; order Vicinamibacterales; family UBA2999; genus Gp6-AA40. Next base: position 4,653 of record JAHFUO010000018.1, read on the forward strand.
AGCCGACGATGCGCGAGGGGTGGCGGGCGACAGCGGCCGCCACCGAGTCCTCGTCACCCGGCACGCTGGCGATCAGCGCGGCCCGTGCCACGCCGTGCGCATCGAGCTCGGCGATCCAGCGATCGGCCAGCGCGTCCGGCGTGCCTGGATCGTCCCAGTGCAGCTCGAGGCACACTTCGGCGGGCGACTGGGGCGAGGCCGCGCCGCGTTGCCGCGCGAGCGCGCTGAAGAAATGCCCCGAGAAGAAGTGGCAATGGATATCGTTGATCGCCGGCGTCATAGCCAAGAAGTTCGAAGGTGGAAGTTCGAAGTCGGAAGTTAAGTAAGAAGTAGCTCGTTCTACTTCAAAGTTACTTCAAACTTCGAACTTCAAACTTCGAACTTCAGAAACTGATTCGGAATCCGATCTGGCCGACGCGCTGCTCGGGCTGCTGGAAATCGCCCGCGAACGCGGTCGGCTGCATGAACGACGAGAGCGGCGCGCCGCCCGCGCTGAGGCGGCGGGTCGTCACCGGGATGAACGGGTTCTTCGCGTTGAACAGGTTGAAGACCTCCGCGATCGCCTCGACGCGCGCGGAGCCCTTGACCTGGAACGCGCGGCTGACGCGCAGGTTCAGCTGCGAGAACGGCGCCCGCCGGCTGCAGTTGACCGTCGCGCAGGTCCCCGCTTCCTTGAACGTCGCCACCCCGGCGTCATTCACGCCGGTATAGCGATAGGCCATCGCCGTCTTGTCGTTGACGTTGCCGTCGGCGTTGAGATCGAGCCCCTCGAAGCTGTGCGTCGGCATCGCCGACCGGTAGAGGACGATCGGCGCCACATCGATGCCCCACGGTCCTTCGACAATCGCGCTCAGCGACACGCGGTGCCGGGCGTCGGAGCGCGTGGACGGCGCATCCTGCGCCGGCCCGAAGGGAGTGCGCACGTCCTGCACGAGGTTCGCGTCCGTCTCGTCGGATGCGCTGCCGATGTCGCTCCATGACTTCGCCAGCGTGTATGAGGCGCTCAGGTCCAGCCTGTGTGACATGCGGCGGTTCACCGCCAGGATCAAGGCGTCGTAGTCGCTCCGGCCCTTGCTGATCGCCGTTCTGAACGCGAACGAGTTCGGCTGGATCGCGAGGTCCGCGAGATTGCGAAGGCCGTTGATCAGCGTGTTCACGCGGAAACGGATGTTCAGGTCGCGGCCGTCGACGCGCACGTAATCGGCGGTTACGGCGGTCGCAGGATTCAGCTGGTGCGCCCACCCGATGTTCGCCTGCCGCGTGTACGGCTGCTCGAGCCGCGGCGACACGACCTGGCCGGCAAGCGGCGGCAGGCTCGCGTTGACGGTGTTCTGCGACGCGATCGTCGACAGGGGATCGGACGCGCGGAACAGCGAGCCGTCCGGCTTGCGGAGGCCTGTGGGAGTGAGCGCGAAGAACACGATCCCGTTTCCGCCCATCGAATCGATCGCGGCCGTCAGCGCGTTGGCGTTGGTGTACGCGAAGTCGGTGTAGATGCCCCAGCCTCCGCGCACGACGTCGTGGCCGTTGCCGCGCACATCGTAGGCAAACCCGAGACGCGGCTGGATGTTGTTCCGGTCGGCTCGCGGCGACTTCCCGAAATCATCAAGCGGCGTGCCGGCAAAGCGGCCCGCGGCGCCGGCCGCCTGCAGCACACGGAAGTTCGGGTTGCCGTCCTGGTTGATCGGCATGCCGGTGACGTAATCCCACCGCGCGCCGAGGTTGAACGTGAGGCGGCTTGTCGCCCGCCAGTCGTCCTGCACGTAGACCCCGTAGAACTCGAGCGGGATGTTCACCTGTGACGCGCCGCCAATCACCTGCACCGACTGCACCGGCCCATTCACGTCGTTCGAGCCCATCGTGTAGATGCCCGCCGCGCCGGAGTTGGTCGTGATGAAGAGGTGCGGCTCGTGGACCCAGCTCGCGCCGGCCCTGAACGTGTGGCTCAGACCGGCCACGCCCGTCGCCGTCCAGCTCACATCGTCGCGAACCTGCCACTTGTCCTGCTCCGTGGTTTGCGGAGCAACCGGGTTCGATCCGGTGGTGACACCGTTCGGAAATATCAGGTACGGCCTGTTGCTGCTCGCGGGAATCGCGTTCTTGAAGTTCGCGAACTGGAAGATGAACTCGTTCAGCTTTGTGCGCCCGACGATCCAGTTGTCGTTGACGTTGATCGAGTTGAACGTGTTGCGGCTCGTGGTCCAGGTGGAGGGCGCGGCGCGCAGCGCGGGGCCGTTCGGCTGCGAGTTCGTATCGCGGCCGTACCGCAGGGCCAGGTAATGCGCCTGGCGCGCGGTCGCCGTCACCTTGCCGGTGAACATGTTCTCGCGGGTCGGCGTCGGAAAGATCCCGTCCTCGCCTGGAAAAAGTCCGAGCGTGTTGACGGCCTGCTTCGTCTCCTGCTGCGTGCGCTCGTACGCGACGAAATAGTGCGCCGTGTTCTCCACGATGGGCCCGCCAAAGCTGCCGCCGTACTCGTAGCGGCGGTACGCCTGCTTCGGCACGTGGTTGATCGTCTCCGTCATCGTCTGCGCGTTGAGCGCCTTGTCGCGAAACAGCGTGAACCAGCTGCCATGGAGCGTGTTCGTGCCGCTCTTGGTCACGACGTTGAGCACCCCGCCGTCGCTTCGCCCGTACTGCGCGTCGAAGCGATGGGTGATGAGGTTGAACTGCTGGATCGCCTCCAGCGGATACACCTGGAGGAGACCGCCGACCGTATCGTCGTTGTCGTCGCCGCCGTCGACGACGTAGTTGATGTTGCGGCCGTTGCCGCCGCTGACCTGCGGCGTGTACTGCGTGCTCTTGGTCGGGTCGGAGTGGAAGCCGATGCCGATGCCCGGGACCGTGGCGGCCAGGTTCGCGAACTGGCGGCCGTTCAGCGGCAGCCGCTCGATGCGCGTGAGGTCCACGACCTGGCCGATGGACGAGGAGGTCGTCGGGACGAGCGGAGTCTCGCTGACGACCGTGACCGTTTCGGCAACCTGCGCGATGCGGAGCACCAGGTTGAGATCGGTGGTCTCGGAGACATCGACCGCTATGCCTTTGCGCTCGAGGCGCGTGAAGCCGGAGAGCTCCGCCACGAGGTCGTACACCCCCACGGGCAGCGCGTTGAGGCGGTACAGGCCCTGGTTGCTGCTGGTATCGGATCGGACGAGGCCGGTCGTCGTATTGGTCGCCGTGACGGTCGCGCCGGGCACGGCCATGCCCTGCGGATCAATCACGAGGCCGGTGATCGTGCCAGTGGTCTGTTGGGCGAATGCCGGGCAGGCGGCCAGCGTCACCGCAACAGCAGCCAGCACGCTTGCAAGCGTCTTCATCAGTTTCCTCCGGGGGTGGAGCGGCGCCTGATGAACGCCGCCGGAATCCCGTGCTTTTCTCTCTTATCGGTCGTCCGCGGGAAATCATCTGCGTCGGACCTGCACAGAATTGCACGTAAGATACCCGAGGTGGCACGCACGCGTGTGCGTGTAGGACGGCGGCTGACGCGTATCTATGTGGCTTGGAGCAATTTATGCGGTGGGCGTCGCGATCGGACTGGTCGCGACGGACGGCGGTCCCGCCGCGCGCGCCGGCCTGGCGCTCGCCTGGCCGCTCGGCCCCCTCGCGTTCGTGGCGACCATCGTGGGCCTGATCGTCGTCGCGGCGATCGCGTTCCCCACGTTCGGCCTGGTCCTGGCAGCGGCGGCCGCCGCAGCATTCTGGTTTCGGTAGAAATTCACCACGAAATCACGAAGGAAACGAAGGACACGAAAACCAAAATGGTTAATCGTTCTTATTTTCCGTGTAGTGCTGCAGCAGGAACTGCTGCCCGCTGAACGTCCCCCCGGACGACTCGGCGTTCGAGTAGTGCCCCGCCGAATCAAGCACCATCGCGCGATCGTTGTCCTCGAGGTACGCACGCAGGACGACGTCGCGGAGATGCTCGACGAGCTCGAGGTCGCGCACGGGCGCCAGCGTCTCCACCCGCCGATCCAGGTTGCGCTCCATCAGGTCGGCGCTGCCGATGTACATCTCCTCGTCCCCGCCGTTCTGGAACCAGAAGATGCGTGAGTGCTCGAGGAATCGGCCGACGATCGACCTGACCCGGATGTTCTCGCTGACACCCGGGATCCCGGGACGGAGGCTGCAGATGCCGCGCACGATCAGGTCGATGCCGACGCCGGCCTGCGACGCGCGGTAGAGCACGCGGATCATCTGGTCGTCGGTGACGGCGTTGACCTTGATAATCATCCGCGCCGGGCGTCCTGCCTTCGCGTGGTCGGCCTCGCGCGTCATCAGCTCGTACAGCCGGGTCCTGAGCTGCACCGGCGCGACGAGCAGCGCCCTGAAATCCTTCTGGCTCGAGTACCCCGTCAGGTAATTGAACATGTCGGACACGTCGCCGACGATCTCCGGATCGGCGGTGAAGAGCCCGAGGTCGGTGTAGACCTTCGCGGTCTCCGGGTTGTAGTTGCCCGTGCTCGTGTGCACGTACCGCTGGATGCCGTCGCCCTCCTGGCGCACGACGAGGCACAGCTTCGCGTGCGTCTTCAGATCGGCGAACCCGTAGACGACGTGGATGCCGTGCGATTCCAGCCGCTTCGCCCAGATGATGTTGTTCCGCTCGTCGAAGCGCGCCTTCAGCTCCACGAGCACCGCCACCTGCTTGCCGGCCTCGGCGGCCTGGATGAGGAGACCGATGAGCGGCGAGTTCGCGCCAATCCGATAGAGCGTTATCTTGATCGCGATGACGTGCGGATCCTTCACGGCGGCGCGCAGAAACGCCTCCACCGATCCAAACGACTCGAACGGATGGTGGACGAGCAGATCCTGGTAGCGAAGCTGGTCGAAGATCACCTGCGGATCTTCATCCGGCCGCCAGAAAGTGCGCGGCGAGAACGGCGGATATTTCAGCGCCGGCCGGTGAATCGTCGTGAGCTGCATCCAGTCGCCGAAGCCGAGCCGGGACGGCGTCTTCAGGATCACATCGCCGGTGACTTCGAAGTTCTCGGCGAGGATGTTCAGCACGCGCGCCGGCATGCCGGCATCGACGTGCAGGAGCGAGATCGCGCCGTGGCGCAGCCGATTCAGGCTGCGGTCGACCGTTTCGAGGAGATCGTCCGCTTCGTCCTGCTCGATCTCCAGGTCGGCGTCCCGGATGACCCGGAACAGGTGCGCGCTCTTCACCTGCGTGCCGGGAAAGAGCTCCTGGATGCCGGCGCGAATCACGTCCTCGAGAAAGACGAACGTCAGTCCGGGAGACGGGCTGATCGTCTCCGGGACCGCGATGAACCGCTGCAGGACATCCGGGATCTTCACGCGCGCGAACTTCGTCCGGTTCCCGTGCCGCACAACGACGGCGAAGTTCTTGCTGAGGCTCGAGATCAGCGGGAACGGATGGCCGGGGTCGAACGCCAGCGGCGTCAGCACGGGGCAGATCTCGCGCGAGAAATGTGCCCCGAGGAACTCCTGCACCTGGGGCGTCCACGCGTCGGGCTCGAGAAACGAGATGCGCTCCGCCGCCAGGCGCTGGCGCAGCTCGTCCCAGCACGCCGCCTGGTCCTCGAGCTGCTGCCGCGCGCGCGTCCGCATCGCGTCGAGCTGCTGCGTGGTGTTGCACCCGTCCGGTCCGACGTCTTCAATCCCCTCCCGCACCTTCTTGACCGTCGTCGCCACGCGGATCATGAAGAACTCATCGAGGTTCGTCCCGACGATCGAGAGGAACTTCACGCGCTCGAGCAGCGGATGCGACGGGTCGAGCGCCTGCGCCAGCACGCGCTGGTTGAACTCGAGCCAGCTCAGCTCGCGGTTGATGTAGAGCGCAGGGTTCTTGAGATCGGACGGATCGATCTCCGGTGGCGGGAGGACCCGAAGCGCGCGAAGGGAATCCATAGCTACACTAACGGCGAAAAGAGCAGGGCCGCGGATCATAGCAGACCCGTGTGACATGGGTGTTTTCCGTTGGGAAACAGCAGGACGGGCGAGCCGATTCCGGCTGTGCGAGGGTGCGACGGTGCGACGGTGCCACGGGGTACCATCGATTCATGCACGTGATCGTCCCCGCCGAGCTCAAGCCGGGCGTGAGGATTGACGACCTGCCGGCGGAGACATCGCCAGGCAGCGCCGCATTGCCAGGCGGGCGCGTCATTCGCGGGAAGGCGCTGATCTTCTGGGACCCCAAGCTCGCCGGCACGAAGTACGGGAAGAAGCTCGATGCGATCGACACCGATCAGATCACGCCCGCCGCCGATTGCGTGTCCGAGAGCCTCGAGACGCTCGACGAGCGCTGGAAGGCCGGATCGTTCCGCTACCTGATGCCGGACTTCCGCCGGCGAGTCCATCGCGGAGAGACATTCATCATCGCCGGGGATCGATTCGCGATCGGCTCGTCGCGCGAGATGAGCCCCGCGGGGCTCAGGGGCGTCGCCGAGGAGGCGGGGCTCGAGATGGTGATCGTCTGCGGCAGCGGCATCGGCGACATCTTCCGCCGCAACGCCTTGAACCTCGGGCTGCAGGTCGCGCAGAGTCCGGAGGCGGTGGCGGACGCGAAGGACGGCGACGAGTTCGAGTTCGATCCGGTGTCGCGGCGCCTGTCCAACCGTACGCAGGGCAAGACGTACGAGCCTGTGCCGATCACGCCGAAGGAGGACGAGATCCGGCAGCGCGGCGGGATCGTTGCCATCGGCCGCCGCGAGTTCCGCGCGTCGGTGGCGCGCCGGCCGCGCATCGAATTCCCGGGTGAAGCGCTCGCGCGCAACATGACCACGACCGAGCAGATCATCTGGGCGCATCGCGTGGACACGGATCGACGCGAGCTGCAGCCCGGCGACACGCTTCGCGTCCATGCGGATCTGCTTCCCGCCTCGGACGGCACCGCGCCCTTCGCGATTCACACCTTCAACCAGATCACCGGCGGCAACACGATCTATCCGCGGCAGGCGGCGATTGCCAACGATCACTTCGTGTTCACCGGCCGCGAAGACGACGAGCGGCAGACGAGCATCGGGCGCGCCTTCGCACAGGAGCAGCGGCTCGAGAAGCCGTACTACGCCACGCCGGGCGACGGCATCTTCCATTTCTATTTTCCCGAGCAGGGGCTCGTCGTCCCCGGGCAGTTCATTCCGGGCGCCGACTCCCACAGCCGCGCGTACGGCGCCTACGGCGCCGTGGGCATGGGCGTCGGCTCGACCACGCTGGGCTTCGGATGGGCGACCGGCTGCGTCTACGTCACGCTCGCGCAGGCGCGGCGCGTCTCCTTCACCGGCGCGCTGCAGCCGTGGGTGAGCGGCAAGGACATCGTGCTCGAGCTGCTGCGCCGGTGGGGCGCGAGGCAGTCGCAGGGGATGTCGGTGGAATTCGTCGACGCGAATCGACAACTGCCGATCGCCTATCGCAACACGATCGCGAACATGATGGCGGAGGCCGAGGCGCCCAACGGGATTTTTGCCGCCGACGCTGTGACGTACGCGTGGTACGAGGCGAAGGGCGTGCGCGATCTTCCGTATCCGCGCATCGCGCCAGGCGCAAGCGCGCGCTACGAGATCGACGAAGAGCTGTCGCTGGCGGGCGTGCAGCCGATGATCGCGAAGCCGTTCAGCCCGGGCAACGCGTATCCCGCCGACGAGGTCGCGCGCGAGCGGATCCAGTTCGACAAGGCGCTGATTGGATCCTGCACGAACGGCAGCTACGCCGACCTGCTGCAGGCGGCGCTCGTCATCTACCACGCGCGCCGGCAGGGCATCCGCAGGACCGCGCGGCCGTTGGTCGTCTTCCCCGGATCGGGAGGCGTCGGGACGCAGATCGAGCGGCCCGACCCGCGGCTCGGCGGCGAGTCGATCGCGGGCGTCTTCCGGTCGGTCGGCGGCGAGATTCGCGCGTCGTGGTGCGGTCCCTGTTTCGGCCAGGGGCCGGATGCGCTGACCAGGGGCCAGCGCGCGATCACGTCGTTCAACCGGAACTGGCAGAACCGCATGGGCGTAGGGGGCGAAGGCTACCTGGCCAGCCCGGCCGTCGTGGCGGCGTCGGCGCTGGCCGGATACATGGCCCCGCCCTCCGAGCTCGGCCTGAAATGGGACCCCGAGGAGTTCGGGATTTAGGTAAGATTCGCGGGGTATGCCTTCTCTAACCACGAAGTTTCGAAGGACACGAAACTACGGAATCTTCGTGAACTTCGCGGCTTCGTGGTTGCTTGCCGCTGCCTCGGTCGCCGCGCAGACTGCTCAGGCGCAGGGCGATCCGCAGCAGCCCACCTTCCGCACCGGCGTCGACGTCGTCACGGTTGACGTCGGCGTGATCGACGGCAGGGGGCAGCCGGTCACCGACCTGCACGCGCCGGAATTCACGGTCAAGATCGACGGGAAAGAGCGGCGCGTGATCACCGCCGACCTGGTGAAGTACGCCTATACCCCGGACCCGATCATCCGCCCCCGGCCGCAGAAGCAGGATTCGTTCGAGACGCTCTACACGACCAACATCACGCAGCCTGAAGGCCGCATGATCATGATCGCGGTCGATCAGATGAACATCCGGCCGGGCGCGGCGCGCCCGATCCTGGACGCCGCATCCAGGTTCCTCGATCGTCTCAACCCAGCCGACCGGGTCGCGTTCGTGTCGTTCCCCGAGCCGGGCGTCGTCGTCGATTTCACCGGCGACCGCCAGCGCATCCGCCTTGCGATGCAGAGGGTGATCGGCACGCAGTCGCGCTTCGTCGGCCGCCGCAACATCGGCCTCGTCGAGGCGATCGACATCGCGCAGAAGGGCGACGATCGCCGGCTGCTCGAGGTCGTGAACCGCGAGTGCCGCGGCCTGCTCGACATGGCGCTCGACCAATGCCAGCGCGACATCGTCGACGAATCGAACTCGATCCTGTGGACCACGCGGCGCGACGCCGAGGCATCGCTGCGCGGCCTGCGGGAATGGATGCAGCACCTTGGCGAGACCGAGGGGCAGAAGACGCTGATCCTCCTGTCCGAGGGGTTGGTCACCGACACGCCGGCCGACCTCGAGGATGTCGTGCGGACGGCGATGCGCGGGCGGGTCTCGGTGAACGTGCTGCTGATGGACGTGCCGCGGTCGGACGCCACGCAGGGGCCGCTGCCGCCGACCTTCACCGAGGATCGCGAGCTCGAGGTCCGCGGCCTCAACGACATGGCGTCGCTCACCCGCGGATCGATCTTCCAGGTGGTCGGCACCGCCGACCGCGCATTCGAGCGGCTCGCGTCGGAGATCTCCGCCTACTACCTGCTCAGTGTCGAAGAGGCGCCGAGCGATCGCGACGGCCGCAATCACCGCATCGACGTCTCGGTGCGCCGCAACAACGTCCAGCTGCGATCGCGGCAGGCCTTTGTCGTCGATTCGCTGGGCCGCAACAGGCCGCCTGACGCCGCGCTGCTCGATTCGCTGCGCTCACCCCTGGGCGTGCCGGGCGTGCCGCTGCGGTTGACGACGTTCGCCTACCAGGATCCGAAGGGCGAAAAGGTCAGGGTGATGATGGCGGCCGACGTGGGCCAGGCGGGCGCGCAGCCGGCCGAGTACACGATGGGCTACGTCGTCATCGACAGCGACGGACGCGCGGTCGCCGGGAGCAGCGACAAGATGAAGCTGTCGCCGCTCGAGGGGCGCACGAACGCGTCGCTGTCGTATCTCGGGTACGTGACGCTCGATCCCGGCATCTACGAGCTGCGGCTCGCGGCCGTCGACGCGGAAGGGCGGCACGGCAGCGTCGTCCGCGAGATCAACGCGTGGAAGATGGCGGGCGAGGAGTTCACCTACGCGGACCTCGTCGTCAATCACGCGTCCACGGCGGCGGACGGGCTGCGGCCCGATGTCGAGCCGCACGTCGATCCCGACGGCCTCGCGGCGTACGTCGAGTTGTACGCGGCGTCTGCGGAGACCTATAAGGACGTGTCGGTGACGTTCGAGATCGCCGACGACCAGGATGCGCCCGCGCTCATCGCGGTGCCGGTGACGTTGCGGGCGTCGACGCGGGACACGTGGCGCATCGCGCAGGGATTCATCGGTGCGGAGCCGCTGCCGGCGGGCCGATACATCGCGCGCGCGCGCATCATGCGCGGGGAGAAGCTGGCCGGCGTGCTCGTGCGGCCGTTCGTCCTCGAGCCGGCTCCCGCGTCGAAGGGCGGACCGATTCTCATCCCTGCGGGCTTCGCGCGTCTCACGGCGTTCGATCGCACGGCGGTGCTGCAGCCAGCGCTCGTAAAGGACATGCTGGATTCGATGGCGGCGAGATCGCCGTCGCTGAACGACTCGATGACCGAGGCGCGCGCCGGACGCTACGGTCCCGCGGCGCTCGAGGCGCTGACGGCCGGCGATCAGCAGGTGGCCGCGTTCCTCAAGGGGCTCGACCTCTACAGCAAGGGACAGATCGATCAGGCCGCCACGCAGCTCGCCATCGCCTCTGGTCCGCGCAGGGAGTTCTTCCCGGCGGCGTTTCTGCTTGGCGCGTGCTTCGCCGCCGGCGGGCGCGATCGCGATGCGGCCGGCGTCTGGCAGCTTGCGCTCGGCAACGAGCCGCGCCCGCCGATCGCGTACACGCTGCTCGCGGACGCACGGCTCCGCGAGGGGCAGTTCGACGCGGTCATCACGGTCCTGAAGCCGGAGCACGAACAGCGTCCGGCGGATGACGACGTGTCCAGGCGCCTGGCGATCGCCTACATGATGACCGGCGCGTACACCGCCGCGCTTCCCATCCTCGACACCTACCTCACGCGTCACGCGACCGATGCCGACGCGCTGTTCGCCGCCGTGCTGTCTCAGTACCAGGCCACGACGGCCGCCGGCGTGGCGATGTCGGCCGCGGACCTCGCGAAGGTCACGAAATACGTGAAAGCCTACCGAGGTCCTCAACAGGCACTCGTGGCCAAGTACCTCTCGTCGATGGGGGTGGCGCGATAGGTTCTCTGGTTCACGGGTGCTCGGGTGCTTGGGTTCCGGTTCATGGGTTCATGGTTCGTTAGTTCTCAGGTGGTTCACGGGTTCACCTCGAGAGCCGATGAACCTCCTGAAAACGCATACGCTTCGAGCACCTGAACAAAGGACACGAAGAGTAATAATCCCTTCGTGACCTTCGCGTTCTTCGTGGTTGCTTGACCGTGTTCGTCCACGGCTGCAATTACCCCTGGTCCACCGACAGGAACACGGTCTTCTACGGTCTCGACTTCGGCGCCAACGTCTGGGGATCGCATCTCGGCGTCTCCACGCGGCGTGCCGCGGTGGCGCGCGACTTCGACGAGATGGCCCGCCTCGGCTTCGTCGTTGTCCGCTGGTTTCTTTTCTGCGACGGCCGCGCCGGCATCGTCTATGACGAGGGCGGGCTGCCGATCGGTGTCGATGAGGAATTCTTCGCCGACGTCGATGCCGGCCTCGAGATCGCGCGCGACGCCGGCATCCGCCTCGACCTCGCCCTGTTCGATCACCGCTGGCTGTTCCGCGGCGTGAGCCAGCCGCTGGCGGACGCGGTCACCGGCGAGTTGCTCGAGGCGCGGCTGCCTGAAGGGCGCGCCCGCGTGCTGCTCTCGGAGCACGGACGCGATGCGCTCTTCGATCGCGTGCTCGCGCCGCTCGTCCTCCGCTACGGCGAGGGCGGAGCGCGGGCGGATCTCGCCGCGCAGATCTTCGCGTTCGAGTTCATGAACGAGCCCGACTTCGTCATCGACGAATGGGAGCGCGATCTCAGCCCTCGCGTCGCGCGGCCGTTGCCATTCTGGCTGTTCGCGGACGTCGTCTCTCGTTTCAGCGACCTGGTGCACGACAACTCGCCCGCGCTGGTGACGATTGGTGGCGCGCGCCTTCACAACCTGTGGGCGTGGGATGACGATGCCCTCGGGCTCGACGTGCTGCAGATTCATTCGTACCCGGATCCGCAGCATCCCGAGCGAGACGCGGACGTGCTCGGCGTGCCGGCTTCCAAGCTGGGCGTGCGGCGGAAGGTCATTCTCGGAGAGTTCCCGGGTAACGCGGCGGGCCGGCATCCTGACGACGCGTCGCCGCCGGGTCACACACTGGAGGAGCACCTCGAGTTCGCCCTGGCCGGCGGGTACCTGGGCGCGTGGCCGTGGAGCTTCAGCGGGACGGACGCGCACGGCCGGTTCGACGTGGACGCCCTGCGACGGTTCGGCGAGCGGCATCCCGAGCTTGTGAACCCGCGCTTCGCGGCCACGAGGGACGAATCGTAGCGCCGACTCCGCACCGCTTATTGAAAGGGTTGAGGCGCTGCAGCGATAGAATCGGAGGAGATGGCGGGCGATCTCGATCGCGTGTTGCGCGGATTGGAAGAGGCGCGGGAGTTCGCCAAGTCCTACCGCTTCGAGATGACCGCCGAGTACCGCGCGCTGATCGCGCAGGTTGAAGGGCTGCGACGAAATCAGGCTGGCGCCGACAAGAGCGGCCGCTGGCTCGGAAGCCTCACCGATCACAAGGCGTGGCTGTCCCATGTGCGGCCCGCCCCGCGTCGGTGACGCACCCTCTCTCGCCACTCGCCGGGGAGCTACGGCGCCGCGGCGTCCGTTACGTGCTGATAGGCGTTTCGGGCGCAAATCTATACGGCCCCGCCGGGCAGGCGGTCTTTACGACAGACGACATCGACCTGTTCCTGCCCCTCGACTCCGACAATCTCGTTCAGGCCTGGGGCGCCTGTGAGGACTCGGGTCTGGAGCTTTGGTCGAACGAGGAACCGATCGATCAGCCGCGCGACCGCTGGCTTGCCGAGCGCATGATCGAGCGGCGCGCGCTCACGCGCGTGACGGGTCCGAACGAGCTGCTCGTGGATCTGACGCTGGTGATGAAGGGATTCGACTTCGAGGCCGTCTGGGACGCGCGCCGCGACTTCCTGATTGACGGCGTGCCCGTGCCCACCGCGCGCCTGCTGCACATCGTCGAGTCGAAACAGGCGACAGGACGTGACAAGGACAAGCTGTTCCTCGCCACTCACCTTGATGCACTCCAGCAGTTGCTGAAGAAGCCCGACCGGCCGTGAGCCTGGGAGTCAGACTCGCGCTGGGCGCTGGGAGTCCAGACTCACTTCGCCACTGGGAGTCAGACTCGCGCCGGAGTCAGACTCACTTCGCCACGGGCGCGAGACGGCGCAGCTCGTCGAAGAAGTTGAAGATGAAGACGACCTTGTCCTGCTTGACGATATTCTGTGCATCCGGCGCGGCCGCGAGCGCGAACCGTTCGCCGTCCGGATGCAGATCGAAGCTCCGCTGCCTCCGCGGCGCGAACCGAGTATCAGACCAGATGCTCGGCTTCGCGGCTTGAAACGAGTCGCCGTCCACCGTGTAGGTCGCCACCATGATCCGATTATCCGGGGCCGCGTAGTACAGCTCGTGGCGCGTGCGCGACCAGGTGTTCCGCCAGCGTCGGCCCCTCGACCAGCTCCATCACGAGCGCGCGGACGGGCCGGCTAAAGCCGGCCCCCACGCCCGTACTTTCGTGGTCAGGTGCCGGCCCTTCTTCAAGTCCGTAAATCGCTGCGATGTTGGGATGATTGAGTGCCGCCAGCATCTGGGCCTCGCGCTCGAACCGCGCGAGGCGCTCTGGATCGCTCGCGAAGAGATCCGGCAGGACTTTGATCGCCACGTCGCGATGCAGCTTCGTATCGCGCGCGCGGTACACCTCACCCATGCCACCGCTGCCGATCAGCGTCAGGATTTCGTACGGGCCGAGTCGAGCGCCGGCAGCCAGGGCCATGCGAATGAGCTGGACGCGGTCATTCTAAGGCAGTTGTCAGTTGCCAGTTGTCGGTTGCCGGGGTGCGACGGAGGATCCTGGTCCCGAACCCGTGAACCATCCCGTGAACCGGAACCACGCACCTGTGAACCGAACCCATGCACCTGTGCACCCGAGCACCCGCGAACCGTAAGATAGGCTCCAGTGAAGCTCCCCCATCCTCTCCTTCTCCTCCTCGGCGGCGTCGCCGTCTGCGCAGCGCTGACGTGGCTCCTTCCCGCAGGCGAGTACGACAGGCGCGACGATCCGGCGACCGGCCGGCGCGTCGTGGTCGCGGGGACGTATCACCGCGTCGAGGCCGCGCCCGTCAGTGCCTTTGCCGCGGTCGTGGCGGTTCCGCGCGGATTCGTCGAGGCCGCCGACGTCATTGCCGTTGTGCTCTTTGTCGGCGGCGCATGGCTGGTCGTCGATCGCATCGGCACCCTCCGCCGCATCGTCGCGGCGCTCGCCTCGCGCTTCCGCCATCAAGGCCTCATCGCGATTCCACTGATGTCGCTCTTCTTCGCCACGATGGGCGCGCTCGAGAACATGCAGGAGGAGATCATCCCGCTCGTACCGGCGCTCCTGATGCTCGGGCGCGGTCTTGGCGTGGACGCGGTGACCGTCGTGGCGATGAGCCTCGGCGCGGCCGCCATTGGCAGCGCCTTCGGGCCGACCAATCCCTTTCAGGCCGGCATCGCGATGAAGCTCGCGCAGCTGCAGCCAATGTCGGGCGGATGGTTGCGCCCGGCGACCTTTGTCGCCGGCTTCATCCTGTGGGTGGCGTGGACTACGCGGTACGCCGCGCGCACGCGAACGGACGTGTCATTGGAGAGCAGCGGAGAAGAGCACGCATCGCCGCGGGATCTGCTCGTGCTGCTCATCGTCATCTCGCCGATTGCGGCGTACGTCTACGGATCGATCGCGCTCGGATGGGGATTCAACGAGCTCTCCGGCGGTTTTCTTGCCGCGGGATTCGTGGCCGGTGTCGTCGGAGGCCTGAGCCTTGCCGGCACGACGACCGCCTACCTCGAAGGGATGCAGGTGCTCGTCCCCGCGGCCGTGCTGATCGGCGTGGCGCGAAGCCTGTCGCTTGTGCTGACCGACGGGCACGTCACCGACACGATTCTCAACGCGCTCGCGTCGCCGCTGGCACAGGCGCCTGGCGCGACCGCCGCGATGCTGATGATTCCGTTCCACGGGCTCGTGCACATCTTCGTGCCGAGCGTGAGCGGCCAGGCGGTGTTGACGATGCCGATCCTGGTGCCGCTGTCGGATCTGCTGGGCATCTCGCGGCAGGTGACCGTGCTCGCGTACCAGACCGGGGCGGGTCTCTGCGAGCTGCTCACGCCGTCCAACGGCGCGATGATGGCCGTGCTGCTTGCGGCAGGCGTTCCGTACCAGCGCTGGATCAGGTTCGCGGTGGTGGGCATCGCGCTCGAGGCTCTCGTTGGCGTCGCCGGGATGATCGCGGCAACGAACCCGTGATCGTTAACGCGGTTCTCAGGTTGCTCTGGCGATTAAACCGGTTCTCAGGTTGCTCTGGTGCTCACGTGCTTAGGTTCCGGTGCACGGGTGCATTGGTTCTTGGGTGCACCGGTGAGTTCGCGCGAAAAACCCGTGAACGGGAGCACCACCTGAGCACCTGGAACCCCTGCCTTGAACCGGAGAACCAGAACCTGAGCACCCGAGCACCAGAGCAACCCGAGAACGGCTTCTTACCGCGGCGCCTTCGACAGACTGATTAGGTTCGCGAACTGGCGATAGGCGCCGGGCACGCCCGCCGGCAACTGACGGTACCACGCGTACGCCGTGTAGACGTAGCGCCCTTTCCCGATCTCCGCGTACAACTCTGCGCCGCGAACCGGCGGCTCACCCGGATCGGCGCACTCCAGCAGCGGAGTGTAGCGGCTGTCGAAGATGCTGAACGCATACGCGTTCCGATCCTGTACCCACCCATTGAAATCCGCGTCGGTGATCTTGTTCGGGAACGTAAATGCCGGATGCGTCGGCACGAGGATCTTCACCGGCGCATTCTCGTCGGTGACACGAGGATTCGCGTTGGTCGGCGGGCTCGCGGGATATGGCGGAAGCATCCTGTTCGCGTACTCGGCCTGCTGATACTGCACGATCAGCGTGCCGCCTTGTCGGACGTAGTCGAGCAGGCGGCCGTTATTGGCGACGAAATCAGGGTTCGCTTCGGACGCGCGGATACCGACCACGATTGTGTCGAAGTGCGACAGGTCGCCCGTCGCCAGTATGTCGCCACCGAGCATCGTCACATCGACGCCCATGCGACGAATCGCCTCCGGTACCTCGTCGCCGCTGCCCATCACGTACCCGACCTTGACGGGTGCGATTTTGAGATCGAAAGCCCGCGCCGTCGTCGTTGCGGGCCAATAGAGGCGGTGCGTCTGGATGTGTGGATACGAGATGACCTGCACATCGCGCGAGAACGTCGCGCTGGCCACGGTCGCTTCCGCGGCGATGTCGAAGCTTCCGGCGGCTTGACGTGCCGGCGCCGTGACGACGAACGGCGTCGAGGTTTTTTCTCCGTTGACCTTCAAGGTGAATGGCGCTTCAGTGGGTGTGGACGTCCAGCCTTGCGGAAGGCGGAGCCGTAGGGTCCCGCTGACAGGCTGCGAGGAAAAGCTCGTTGCGCGGACCACGAGCTTCTGCTGGCTTGCCGTGCTTCCGAGCGGCACGATCAGCAGACGCGTGTCGAGTCCGACCGCGATCGCAGGGACGACGTTAACGTCGCGCCTCAGCTCGCCGCGAACGGAATCGGCGAGTCGGTACTGGACCGGCTGCGATGCCGTGAGGTCAACGCCGCCCACGTTCATCGTTACTTCGGCGGTAAGAAGTGGCGGCGCGAAGGGAAGCGCTTTCGGATCGCCATCCGCCCAGCGGTAAACGTCGCCGTCGCGTGCGTCCTTCAGGTAATAGGGTTGCGTCAGCGCGGCGTCCGCGGGAACGGAGACCCGGTAGCGCAACGATTGCGTCGGCGTTTCGCGACGCCCGAATCCGACGTCGGCGAACGATGTGGAGGCTGTGACTGACGAGTCCGTGGCGGCATCGACGCGCCATCCCGCCGGCGCTTTGATTGCAGCGCCCGCAACCTTCACGGTCGATCCCTGCGGAAGAAACGTGCGGACGGTCACGCCGACAGTGCCGCCCTGCACGATGGTTTCCTGATCGGCAAGGGGATCGACGACGACGGCCGCAGCGCGGAGCAGTCCGTCGACAAATTCCTGTTCCTTGAAGGCGAGAAGGAAATCGGCGTCGGCGCGAGCGTCAGTGGAGGCATTCGACGATTTCACCGCCGCGCGCGCGGCGCGCGTGGCGCGAAGGCCCTCGGCGAGCGAGGGAACGATAAGCGTGGGATCGAGCGGCTCGTAGTCGGCAAGCGCCTTTCTTGCGGCGGCGTCCATTGACGCGAGCTCCGCGCGGATCATTCCGTCCGGAAGGCCGGCGAGCTTCGCTAGGCCCGGAACAGTGGTGTCGATGCCGTCGAAGATCGAGGCCTCGGGCCGCGGGTTCTGCACGCCGCTCTGGAGCAGGAGCCCCGACGCCTGCGGACCCTTCGGCTCGATGCCGCCCTGCGCCTGCGTCCTGTGCTGGCTGCGTCCCTCGAACGAGATCTCGGCGTAGGTTCGTCCCGCGGCGGGATCGATGATCCCTTCCTGTACCTGCACCGTTGGCGGGTTTGCCGGATCGGGCCTGCCGGCACCGCGATACAGCTTCTTTGCCTGCCACGGACGCAGTCCTTCGCGAAGCTGCTCGGGGAACTGCGAGGGATCCGCGGCCGCCTTGTACGCGAGCGGCGAGAGATAGCCGGCCATCTGATGGTGTCCGTGTCCGTCGGCGGGCGTTCCGCTGAACCGCGAGTAGATGACGAGCGGCCGGAACGAGCGGATGACGCGCACCATGTCGCCGAGCGTCTCGCGCTCGTTCCACTTGCTCTTCGCCTCGTCGAGCGTCTTCGAGAAGCCGTAGTCGAACGTCTCGGTGAAGAACTGGCCGGCGCCGTCGAGCCGGCGCGCCTGCAGCAGCTCCTCGGTGCGGATGACGCCGAGCGCGTCGAACAGCTCGGGCCCGATCAGGTTCTGGCCGCCCTCGCCGCGGTTCAGCGACAGGTACGCGACGCGCGCGTGGTCGCCGCGCGCCGCCCGCGCGATGAACGGCGAATCCTCATCGTCTGGATGCGCGCCGGTGTGGAGGACGCTTGCGGTCGTCTGGAGGCGCTCGAGGACCTGCGTGAGGCCGGCGGCCCCCATGTCGTAGACCGGGCGGACCTGCGCGTCGATGAGCAGTCCAGACGCGGCGAGACAGACGATGGCAACGAGGGATGCGCGGCGCATTTGCAGAGTATAAGCGGGGTCGGCCTTCGGGGTCAGACCCCGGTGATGCGGTGTACCGGGGTCAGACCCCGGTGATGGGCCGACTCAAGGTTGCAGATCAGGCGGACTGGAGGTGGGCGGAGCCGCGCTCGCAGACGAGGCTGGCGCCGGCCATCTCGCGGTCCGATTTCACCCGCACGTCGGGAACAAAATACCAGTCGGCCTTCATGACCTTCGGCGTGGCGTCGACGATGACGTACCCGCGGCGCGTGCCGTCGACGAACTTGAGGTGGGGGAGCAAGACTCGCAGCGCCGCGGACATGTCCTGCGCCTGAACGCCCCCGAAGCTGGTTGGCGGGGGCGAGCTGATCGCCGGCGTCACCAGCTCCACCGCGAGCGAGCCTTCGCCGGTCGCGGCGCGATAGCCGTTCCACGGATTCCTCGGGACGTCGAAGCCCCACGAGCTGTGCGCGTCGCCGGTAAGGATGACGAGGTCGCGCACCTTCTCCCGCTCGATGAAGTCCAGCACCCGATCCCGCTGCGCCTGGTAGCCGTCCCACACGTCGGCGTTCTGCACCGCGCGCCCGGCCGCGGTCACGCGGGCGAACATGATTTGCTGCCCGAGCAGCTTCCACGGCGTGCCGGCGCGCTGCGACGCGCGGAGCTGATCGAACAGCCACGCTTCCTGCGCCGCGCCCATCAACGTCCGCTTCGGATCCGTGAGCCCAGCCAGGTTGTCCTTCGCGACCTGCTTGTCGCGCAGGCCACGCGTGTCGATCATCACGAGATCGACGAGCGTCCCGTAGCGGAACGTGCGGTAGAGATGGACGCCCGGCTCGGTTGACTCGCGGATCGGCATCCATTCCAGGTACGCTTTGTAGGCGCCCATCCTGCGCGTGGCCCAGTCGCCCTTCTCGCGGTTGTGATTCACGGCGCCGCCCAGCCACGCGTCGTTCGCGATCTCGTGGTCGTCCCAGACCAGGATGAACGGAAACTGGCGATGCGCTTCCTGGAGATCGGGATCGGTACGGTACGTCGCGTAGCGCAGGCGATAGTCGGCCAGCGTGATCGCTTCGCGCGGCGGCTGCGGAACGCGGTTGATCCGGAGGCCCGCGCCGTACTCGCCTTCACCGAACTCGTAGATGTAGTCGCCGACGTGGACGACCGCGTCGAGGTCGGGACGATTCGCGATGCACTGGTATACGTTGAAGAAGCCGGCCGGGTAGTTCGAGCACGACACGAGCGCGAAGCGCATCCGATCGGCGCCGCCCGTTGGAAACGTCTTCGTGCGGCCAATCGGCGACTGCTCGCCGCCGGCATCGAACGCGTAGTAATAGGTTGCGCCCGGCATGAGTCCGCCGACGTCCACCTTCACGGTGTAATCGCGCTCGCCGGCCGCCTGCGCCGTGCCGCTCTGCACGACGCGTCGCAGCTCGGGATCGATGCCGATGCGCCAGCGAACATCGACCGGCTGCGTGGAACCGGGATCGAGCGGTGTGACGCGCGTCCAGAGGATCAGGCGATCGGCCAGCGGATCGCCGCTCGCTACGCCGTGCTGGAAGCGCGCGCCGGGGGCCGTGCGCGCCTGCTGCGCGACCAGCGGCTTGTCCCGAGCGGAGCCGAGGGGCCACGAGAGGCTCGCGGCCGCGGAGGTCCAGAGAAACTGCCGGCGCGTGAGCGGCGTCACGCGTTAGATCAAACCACGAAATCGGGATTCGGGATTAGGGACTCGGGATTCGGAGTCGGGACTCGGGACCCGAGCGGGATTCGGCACCCGAGTCCCCAATCCCCGATCCCCAATCCCCGATCCCCGATAGTTACAGCGACGAAAGAAACGTCAAGAGCTCTGCCGTTTCGCGCGCGTGAAGACCTCGGAAGCGGTGCGTCTCCCGGAACGCTTCGCCGCGGTGGCGCAGGATCGCGTCGGTCAGCGTGAACGAGAGGCCGTCATGCATGAGCCGGTTGTGCGTGCGAAGACCCCACAGGGGCGCCGTGCGCATCTTGTTTCGCGTCGTCGGCCCGCCGTTCTGCACGATGCCGTCGCCGGTGCCGATGTCGTGCAGGAGGAAGTCGCCGTACGGGTGGATGATCTTGTCGCCCAGCGCCTCCGGCACCGTGAATGTGCCACCGTTGATGGACGTGCCGGCCGGCGCCGTCACGATCGAGGGTCGGTGGCAGATGTTGCACCCGAGGTCGTTGAACACCTGCTCTCCGCGCTGCGCCTCCGGAGTCGCCGCGATCCTCGAGTCGCGCGACGGGGCCTTCGTTGCGCGCATGAACGTCGCGAAGGCCTGCACATCTTCGACGTTCTCCGGCTCGGGCGTCGGGTCGAATCTCGATCCGAAACCCACGAAGCGTCCGTTCGACGTGTTTTCAGTCGGCTGCAGCGGGCTGGTGATGCCCATCTCGTTCAGGTACGCATCGGCGGAAAACGAGACCAGGCTCGCCTGCTGGTCCTTCCAGCCGAACCGGCCGGCCCGTAGCGCGTTGCCGGCTTCGAATACCGGCACCATCACGATCTCGCCTCCGATTCTGCCCCTGGTCATGAGCGACTGCTCGGCCGCGATGCCCTGCAGCGTGGCGTCGTCGATCGCTTCGACGAAGCCGTCGCCGAGCGTGTTCAACGACGTCCGGAAGGTGTCGACATTCGCCGAAGCCGGCATGTGTTCCTGGATGGCGGCGTTGGTGGCGCGGCTATGAAGCAACGAGCCGCCCGGGATGCCGGTGAAGACGCCCTGCCTGAAGCGACCAGCCCGGTGCTCGGTGATTTGACTGATGGCACCCGTGACCGGGTTCTGATGGCATTCGCCGCAGGACTGCGCGTTGTAGACCGGGCCCAGGCCGTCAGCGATGAATTCCTGCTCGGCGAACGTATCCAGGGCTGCATCGAACATGTCCTGATCGACGAATCCGTTCGTGGCGTTGTCGAATCCCGTCGGCGCCTCGACGAACCCTTGCGTGGAGACGTACGCCGGCACGAGCGCCCACGTCGCAGCTGCCACCCACACGATGGCCGTGAGAATTGATACGCGTTTCATCGTCTGCTCCTCAGGGGGATTCAACGACGTCCGAAGGTCATCGGGCGCATCAGAGTGCAAACGAGAAACCGCGCTGGAACCGCCAAGGAGTTCCACACAGTTCACTATGGGTAGGACTTGGTGACAGAGCCGATCACTGTTCCGTCAGCCGAAGAACATCCGTGATTCCGGGATTCGGGATTCGGGATTCGGGACTCGGGATTCGGGAGCGGCCCGAAGAAGCGCGTTCGCCCCGATGTCTATCGCGCGCTCTCACAGCGCACCGCCAGGGCCCGCATATCGCCCGGCAGCGGCGCCTCGAGCCGCATCGTCTTCCTCGACACCGGGTGCGGCAGCGTCATCCGCCACGCGTGGAGCGCCTGGCGATCGATCGAAGGATCCAGTGAGCCATAGACACGATCCCCGACGATCGGCCAGCCGCTCGCCGCAAGGTGCACACGGATCTGATGCGTGCGTCCGGTCACAAGCTCGCACTCCACGAGCGATCGTCCGTCGCCGCTCGACACGACTCGATAGCGCGTTTCGCTTGGAAGCCCCTCGTCTGAAGCGATGATGCGCCGGCGATCCGCGGGGTCGTGGCACAGCGGCCGCGTGATCGCGCCTTGGAGCGGACGCGGAGTCCCGCGCACGACCGCCACGTACTCCTTCATGACGCGCCCGGCTTTCACGTCCCGCTGGATGCGCGCGTGCGCGCCGGCCGACAGCGCAATCACGACAATGCCCGATGTGTCCTTGTCGAGACGGCTGACGAGACCCGGCCGCACGTCGGGGCGATCGCGCAGCCGCCAGAGCACGGCATTCAGCACGGTTCCGGAGACATTTCGAAACGAGGGATGGACGACGATCCCCGCCGGCTTGTTGATCGCGATGAGGTCATCGTCTTCGTAGATGACGTCGAGCGGCAGCTCTTCAGGCTGCGGTGCTTCGCGCATGGGCGTCGAGGCCGGAAGCGCCACTTCCACCGTGGCGCCCTCGTGAACGTGGACGGACGAGCGCGCTGCTCGCACGCCGTCGACCGCGACGAGGCCGCCGGCAATCCATTCCTGCGCCTTCGTGCGCGACATGCGCGAGACATCCGTCACGCGGCGGACAAGCACCTGGTCGAGGCGCCGGCGCGAATCGCCTCGATCGGCGGTAAAGTGAATCTTCCGGGTCATCGTGGGAGACTCATTGTCATGGCTCTGTTCAGCTCGCTCAAGCTCAGGTTGCCCCAGCCCGATCAAGCGCTTCCGGGACGATCCGAGCCGATGGACGTTCCCGGCACGCATTACGTCAACGGCCACGCCCTCAAGCCGCCATTCCCAGCCGGCCTCGAGCAGGCGGTCTTCGGCATGGGCTGCTTCTGGGGCGAGGAGAAGAAATTCTGGCAGGCGCCGGGCGTCTACTCGACCGCCGTCGGGTACGCGGGTGGCTACACGCCGAACGCGAACTACCGCGAGGTCTGCTCGGGGATGACCGGTCATACCGAGGTCGTCCTCGTGGTCTTCGATCCGAAGCTGACTTCCTACGACGCGATGCTCAAGATTTTCTGGGAAAGCCACGATCCGACGCAGGGGATGCGGCAGGGGAACGACATCGGCACGCAGTACCGCTCGGCGATTTACACCTACTCGCCGGAGCAAAAGCGTGCAGCCGAGGCGTCGCGCGAAGCGTTCCAGGATCGCCTGACCGCGGCCGGCTACGGCCGCATCACGACCGAGATCGCCGACGCGCCGCCCTTCTACTACGCGGAGGATTATCACCAGCAGTATCTTGCGAAGAATCCTGATGGGTACTGCGGGATCGGCGGAACGGGCGTCACGTGTCCCGTCGGTGTAAGAGCCTAGGGCGCCGCTTCCGGCGAAATCGTCAGGCGTCACCGCGATCCGTCTTTGCGTCCGGCCGCGCCGCGGCATATAGGCGTATAGTCGGGGCAGAAAGGACACCAGATGTTTATCGATTTTCTCGACTGGTTGTGTGGGGGGCTCTTCACTACTGAGGGGAGCACCGTAGCGATTCTGGACTAGCCGCGGTCGGGGCAGAAAGGACACCGAATGTTTATCGATTTTCTCGACTGGCTCTGTGGGGGGCTCTTCACCACTGAGCAGAGCACCGTAGCGATTCTGGACTAGGCGCGGTCCCTTCGATAGCGTGAACGGCAGAATCCGCTCATGAGCAGGGTCACGTACGCGAACACGCCGGCCACCCTCGACCAGGAGACCCTTCGCGCGACACACGGAGTGAGAGCGGTGTCGGCGGCGGAAGAGGGAGCCGGGGTCAACATGCTGCCGGGCGGCGTGTACGGGTTCACGTATTCACCGGCTCTGCCGAACGCGCCGCTGTTTGCCGGGCGCCGCTATCGCAGCTACGAGACGCACAAGCTCGCGGACGGCGCGATCTACGTGATTGGGTTTGCGGATGCGCAGACGGCAGCGCAGGTTGAGTCACCGGGGGAGCATACGATCCAGATCCAGCCTGAGCCGGAAGCGAATGCGAACACGCTGGTGAAGATCCCGTACGCGCGCATTCAGAACCACCGGCAGTACGCCGCGCCGAATCAGCATGGCTTCACGGTGACGTTGGAAAGTTCGAAGTAGGAAGTTTGAAGTTCGAAGTAAGTTCGACTTTCAACTTACTTCCCACTTCGAACTTCTCACTTCGAACTTTTCTCCACGGGTCTTCTGGGGTCCGCTTCCCATTCCGACCACGATCCAACGAACAGCTTCATCCCCCGCAGGCCGACGTGCTCCATCGCGAGCAGGTTGTGGCACGCGGTGACGCCCGAGCCGCAGTACATCACCACGTGATCCGCTGATCGATTGCCG
Organism: Acidobacteriota bacterium; assembly: GCA_023265015.1. GTDB lineage: Bacteria > Acidobacteriota > Vicinamibacteria > Vicinamibacterales > UBA2999 > Gp6-AA40. The sequence continues at coordinate 28,536 of JAHFUO010000018.1, forward strand.
AGCAGCCGCCCGAAGTCGGATCGCAGGGCATCCGCCGGGCGCATCGTCCCGTCCTCGGCGATGTTGTTCCTGTAGAAACGATTCCGGGCACCGGGAATATGGCCGGCCACGTTGTCGAGCGGATCGGGCTTCCCCTCGAAGCGCTCCGGCGATCGCGCGTCGACCAGCATCACGGATGGATTGCCAACGAGCCGCTTCACTTCGTCAACCGTGATTCCCATCTCGCTGCGAAGCCGTGGCGTGAATGTCGCGGGCGTGCGCGCCTCTTCCCCCGTTCGAACCGGCCGCCCCTCGCCGGCCCACTTCGCCAACCCGCCGTCGAGCACCGCCACCGCGTCGTGGCCGGCGTAGCGCAGCATCCACCAGAGTCGGCTCGCGTACGGTCCAACGTCCTGGTCGCAGGCAACCACCTGCGTGGCGTCACCGATGCCGAGCCGCCCGAAGGTGGCGGCCATCGCCTCGGGCGAGGGGAGCGGATGACGTCCGTTCGACCCGGTTCGCGGGCCGGCCAGGTCATGTGCAAGGCTGACGAAGACAGCGCCCGGAATGTGACCGGCCAGGTATTGCGATCGTCCCCACCCCTCGTCCTTGAGGTTGTAGCGGCAGTCGACGATCGCCCACGACGGGTCGTCGAGGCGAGCGGCAAGCGTGTCGGTGGAGATGAGCGTTGTGTGAGCCACGCGTTGAAATTCAACCACGAAGACGCGAAGGTCACGAAGAAGACTTATTGCTTCGCGTTCTTCGTGTGCTCCGTGGTTGACATTTACATGCGCTCGAGCGCGGCAATGCGCGCCTCGAGCGGCGGGTGCGTCGAGAAGAACACCATCCAGCTGCTCTTGTCGTTGATCTTCAGCGTGGCGAGCGCCTGGTGCTGCGTGTCGACGAGCTCGCGGTTGGCCGCGAGACGGCGCAGCGCCGCAATCATGCGATCGCGTCCGGCGAGCAGGGCGCCGCCCCGATCGGCGCGGAACTCGCGCTGTCGCGAAAACCACGCAGTGATGAGCGATCCGAGCATGCCCAGCACGATCTGCAGCGCGATGACCACGAAGAAGGAGCCGCCGCCGCGCGAGTTCCGCGAATCCCCGCGGTTGGCGATCGCAAAGGCGATCAGCCGCGCGAAGAACATCACGAACGCGTTGATCACGCCCTGCAGGAGCGTCATGGTGACCATGTCGCCGTTGGAGATGTGCGTGATCTCGTGCCCCAGCACGCCGGCAATCTCATCGTCACGCATCGTGCGCAGCAGGCCCGTCGACACCGCGACGAGCGCGCGGTTCCGGCTTGGGCCGGTCGCGAACGCGTTGACCTCAGGTGAATCGTAGACGGCCACTTCCGGCATCGGCAGCCCGGCCTGCTGCGTCAGGCTGGCGATCGTCTGGTAGACACGGTCGAGCTCCGGCGTGCCGGTGTTCCCGTCGATCACCTTCGCGCCGGTGGCCTGCTTGGCCATCCACCTCGACATCTGCAGCGAGATGAAGGCGCCGCCCATGCCCCAGACAAGACAGAAGATCGCCAGCGAGCCGATATCGAGGCCGCCGGGTCCGATGTAGCGGCCGACGCCCAGGATGCTGAGGATGATCGACAGCGTCAGGACGACGGCAAGATTGGTCAGGAGGAAGAGAAACATGCGCTTACCCATGAGCAGAGGATAGCACGCAGACATGGCCAATGTATGACAATCAATCCTTGTCTGCTTGCATTGTGGGGCCGTCAATATCACTATTGCGTCATGACAATGTGGCTGCCGAACCTCGAAGGCCGGCGTGGTCCCGTCTATCGCAGGATTGCCGACGCGATCGATGAGGACGTGCAGAAGGGAAGCCTCCGCGCGGGCACGAAGCTCCCACCGCACCGTGACATGGCCGACCACCTCGGCATTACGGTGACGACCGTCACCCGCGCCTATACCGAGGCGGCGCGACGCGGCCTCATCTCGGGCCATGTCGGCCGCGGCACGTTCATCCGCGGCCACGAGGTGGACGAGCCGTCCGCCCACGATCCGATCGACCTGAGCATCAACATCCTGATGCCCGACAAGGAAGTGGCGTCGTTCGAGCCGCGCCTGTTCCAGCGGCGCGTGCTTCCGTGGACGCAGCTGCTCGGCTATGTGCCGACGCCCGGCCATCGCCGGCATCGCCAGGCGCTGGCGGACTGGCTGACGAACCTCGGCATGCCGGCATCGCCCGACCGCATCGTGCTGACGGCGGGCGCGCAGCACGCCATGACGGTCGCGTTTGCGGCGACGACCAAGCCGGGCGACACGATCCTCGTCGAGGAGCTCACCTACTCCGGCATGAAGGCGCTCGCACAGCACTTCCACCTGAAGCTGCGCGGCGTGGCGATGGATGGCGAAGGGTTGCGGCCCGACCTGCTCGAGGCGGCGTGCCGCGCGACGCGCGCGCGCGTGCTCTACTGCATGCCGCGGCTGCAGAACCCAACGTCGGCCATCATGCCCGAGCGCCGTCGCCGCCAGGTTGCCGCCATTGCGGAGAAGTACCGGCTCACGGTGATCGAAGACGACACCTACGGATTTCTCTCTCCGGAGCAGGCGCCGATGGCGACGCTCATCCCGGACAGAACGATCTTCGTGACGAGCCTCTCGAAAAGCCTGTTCCCCGGGCTGCGCATGGGGTGCGCGGTCGGCGCTCCGCCGTTTGTCGAGCGGCTGACCGCCGCCGTGTGGGCGACGATGATCATGTCGTCTCCCATCGGCGCCGATCTGTTGTGCGGGTGGCTCGAGGACGGCACCGCCACGCGCATCGTCGACTGGAAGCGGCACGAGGTAGCTGCGCGCCAGGCGATGGCGAAACGGCTGCTCGACGGCCACCGTCTGCTGACGCACGCATCGAGCCCGCACGCGTGGCTGCAGCTTCCACCGCGATGGACGACCGACGCGTTTGCTGCGGAGATGCGCTCGCGCGGCGTGCTCGTGAACGCGTCGACGGCGTTCTCAGTGAGCGATCAACCGGCGCCGCGCGCGGTTCGCCTGTGCGTCGGCACGCCGCGCACGCGAGCGGGGCTGGAGCAGGCTCTCACGCGCGTCGCAGAAACGCTCGCGGAACGCGCTCCTGCGGCCCGCGCGGTCGTGTGACGCGTTGGCGGGGCGCAAGGCCCCGCCCTACCTCCGTAGGGCGCCCCTTTACGGGGCGCCCGTTTATCCCCGCAACGCTTCGGCGAGACGGTGAAGGAACAGCCCGACATCCGTGACGACCCCAACGGTCTGCATGGACCCGCGATCACTCAGCTTCGTGACGACCGCGGGGTTGATGTCGACACACACCACGCGCACCCACGACGGCAACATGTTGCCGACGCCGATGCTGTGGAGCATCGACGACAGCATCAGCACGAGCTGCACGTTGTTCCCCAGCAGCTCGGCGTAGCGCTCCTGCGCCTCGATCAGATCCATCACGGTATCCGGCAGCGGCCCGTCGTCCCGGATGCTGCCGGCGAGCACATACTCCACGCCATGCTTGACGCACTCGTACATCACGCCTGACTTCAGCACGCCGCTGTCGACCGCCTTGCGGATGTTACCCGCGCGGTTGATCGTGTTGATGGCCGCCATGTGGTTGCGGTGGCCCTGCTCGACCAGCGCGCCGGCGGCGAGATCGATGCCGAGCGACGTGCCCGACAGCGCGAACTCGATATCGTGCACGGCGAGCGCGTTGCCGGCGAGCACGATCTGGACGTACCCGGCGCGGATGAGCGCGGAGAAATGCTCGACCCCACCGGTGTGCACGACGACCGGGCCGGCGACGACCGCGATGCGGCCCCCCGCCTTCCTGACCTCGCGCATCATCGCGGCGATCCGCGCGACGCTTCCCTCGACACGCCGCTCCGACGAGACGTCGTTGCTCATGAACGCGAAGCCGAGCCGATCGCGCTCGCGGAATTCGGGCGTGACGCGGATCCCCTCGTGCCCGCACACGATCGATTCGCCGGCCTTCACGTCGCGGAGCTTCCGGCACACCGGCCGCCCGTCCGAGACGATGATGACCGCGTCCATGCGCTGCTGCTCGACCTCCATCCACCGGCCGCCGACGCGCACCTGCGTGCGATGGTTCGTCGTCGAGTAGAAGTCGTCCGGGACGCAGCGATCCTTCTCGGCGGGCCTGACGAGCGCGTCGCTTTCGCGGACCGGGTGACAGCCCCACGTCGTCAGCTGCTGCAGCAGCTCATCCAGCACCGGCGCGTCGGCCGCGGTAATCCGCATCTCGATGCGCGACGCATCGTCATTGGTGCGGCCGATGTCGAACTTGAGGATTTCGTACTGGGCGCGGTATTCGATGATCTTGTCGAAGATGGCCGAGAGGTGACCCGAGTCGATCAGGTGTCCTTCGGCTTCAATGGTGTCGCTGGCGGCCATGGCAGCCCATTCTAGCGGGTAGCGGGCAGCAGGCAGCGGGCAGGGATTACGACGCCATTGCCGGATGCATGCTGCCGGCTGCCAGCTTCATTTCCCCTCCGGCACGAATTTGTATCCAACCCCGCGCACGGTAATGAGGAAACGCGGAGAGTCGGGACGATCCTCCAGGTAGCGTCGCAGGCGGACGATGAAGTTGTCGATCGCGCGCGTGTCGGTGCTCTCGTGCAATCCCCAGACGTTTTCCAGAATCGCTCGACGTGAGACCGGTTGCCCGGCGTTCGTGACGAGATAGCGAAGCAGGTCGCACTCCATCAGCGTGAGTCGGTACGACTTGCCCCCCGCGCGCAGCTCCATCGTCGTGAAGTCGAGCGTACGTCCGGCAAATGTGTAGACGTCAGGTGACGCAGGCTGCGCGGCGGTTCCCGCCGTTGGCGGTGCGGGCGCCGCCTCGTTCCATCGTCGGCGCCGCAGGAGGCCGTTGATGCGCGCGATAAGGATCGCCAGCTCGAATGGCTTCGGCAGGTAATCGTCCGCCCCCGCCTCGAACCCCTTCAGCACATCCTCCGGGCGGGTTCGCGCGGTCAGCATGAGAATCGGCAGGAACTGCCCCGCGCGTCGCAGCTCCGTCGCGACGGCAAAGCCATTCTTCCTGCCCGGGAGCATGACGTCGAGGACAACGACGTCGAACGTGCGCCGTTCGTCGAGGATGGCGGCGAGCGCCTGACCGCCGTCGGATGCCAGCGAAACCTCGTGCCCTTCCGCTTCGAGGTTGAACCGCAGGCCGTTGGCGAGGTGCTGCTCGTCTTCGACGACGAGGATTCGACTCACGATCGATCCGGGACTCGGGACTCGGGACTCGGGACTCGAATCCCGGATCCCGGATCCCGAATCCCCGCCTGTCTTGGGAGCTCAAGCGTGAAGGTGGCGCCGTGTCCTTCGCCTTCGCTCTGGGCAAACACGCGTCCGCCGTGCGCGCGGGCGATCGAGCGCACGATGTAGAGCCCGAGCCCGGTGCCCTTGATCTGCCTCAGGCCCCGCGACTGCACGCGGTAGAAGCGACGAAAGATCCGCTTCAGTTGTTTGCGCGGGATGCCGACGCCGCGATCCTGCACGCGCACCCACACCGTATCCGGCGACGGCGCCGCGACGGCGACGCTCACGCGCACGATGTCGCTCGAATACTTCACCGCGTTGTCGAGCAGGTTCGTCAGCACCGTGCGCAGCTCCTCGGCGTCGCCGCGGACCATGAGCGGCCCCTCGTCATGCGACTCGAGCGTGATGGCGTCCGCCTGGAGGTGATGGCGCGCCAGCGCGAGGTCCACGCATTCGCGCGTCAGGGTCGCGATGTCAACCGGCGCGCGCGCGATGACCTTCGGCTTCTGGCTGACGACGCCCGCCTTCAGCACCTGGTCGACGGTGTGATGCAGGCGCTCCGCGTCCGCGAGCATGACGTCGTAGAAGCCGCGCCGCTGCTCGTCGCTGATCGGCCGCGATTGAAGCGTCTCGAGATAGAGGCGGATCGACGCGATCGGCGTCTTCAGCTCGTGGGTGACGGCGTTGATGAAGGTGTCGTGCTCCTCGTTGCGGCGGATTTCCAGCACGAGGAACACCGTGTAGACAATGAGCCCGGCGATGATCAGCGCGAATGTGATGATGCCGAGGATGAGGACGCTGAGCCGTGTGCGCTCGGCCGTGATCACGATCCAGCCGATGTTCAGCGAGATCGCGGCCGCGACGAGCAGGACGCAGAGGGCGACGAAAAAGGCGATGGCCTTCTGGCGCCGGGTCACGCCCGGATCTTATGCTATCGCTTCGTCCGGAACGACGAGGCGGTCGTGCTCATCGTGTGAGATGGGCTGCGCGAGCCGGGCCACCTTCAGGTCCCACGCCAGGCCGAGCAGGCGCAGCGTGCTGATCCCGATGTAGTTCAGATCCAGCTCGTACCACGCAAGGCCATGACGGGCCGAGACCGGGTGCGCGTGGTGATTGTTGTGCCACCCCTCGCCGAACGTCACGAGCGCCACCCACCAGTTGTTCGTCGAGTCGTCCCGGGTGACGAAGCGGCGCGAGCCCCAGATGTGCGTCGCCGAGTTGACCAGCCACGTGGTGTGCAGGCCGACGGTCGTGCGGAAGAAGATTCCCCAGAGGACGTACGGGATGCCGCCGAACGCCAGCAGGCCGAGGCCGAGGACGATGTTGGACACCCAATGCCAGTTGGAGAGCCACACGTGAACGCGGTCGCGGCAGAGATCGGGAACGTAGCGCGAGAGGATCGACGCGTCGTGATGGAGACCCTCGCCGGTGAGGATCCATCCCATGTGCGCCCAGAAAGTGCCTTCACGCGGCGTGTGGGGATCGCCGTCGCGGTCCGACTTCTGATGATGGATGCGATGCGTCGCCACCCAGAAGATCGGCCCCCCTTCGAGCGCGAGCGTACCGCAGATCGTCAGGAAGTACTCGACCCACTTGTAGGTGGTGTAGCCGCGGTGCGTCAGCAGGCGGTGGTAAGACATGCCGATGCCGAGCATGCCGGCGACGAAGTACAGGATCAGCGCCGCGATCAGGGCGCCCTTCGTGATGAAGAACAGCGCCGCGATCGCGCCGATATGAAAACCGATCATCGCCGTCGCGGTGATCCGGTTGAGACCCTTCTGGTACTTGCGCCCGTACATGAGCGTCGCCTGCGCCATTGAGAATCGCCCTCACAGGGGCCGGCTTCCTTGGACGCCGAAGCTCGAAGAGCGAAAGCGGCAGCCGGCCCGCGTTGTGTGTCGGTGAAAAAGCCACTGCACGATAGCAGTCCAGCCGGGCGCCGACTGTAATACTTCTGTAATAGCGGGTAACCCGTTGCCGGGTTGGCGTTTAATCCCGGCGTGAGCTCTCGCACACGTCCCGCGCAGGAGAATCAAACCACGAAGACTCGAAGAGCACGACGTGTTGAACTTCAGATGAGATCGAACACCGCGATCACGGGCCCGTGATCGCTGGTGCCTGCCTCGCGCTGCACGACGCAGGAGGAGGCGCGTTCGGCTATTCGTTGCGCGGCGAACACGTAGTCCAGCCGCCAGCCGATGTTGCGCTGCTTCATGTTGCGCCACGGCGCCCACCACGTGAACAGCTCGGCGTTCTCAGGGTCGAGCGCCCGGTGCACATCCACGAGCCCGCGGCCCAGGATCCGTTCAATCAAGGCACGCTCTTCCGGAAGCTGGCCGATCGCCCGCGGCTTGCGCTCCTTCGGATGGACGTCCATCTCGGTGCGCGCGACGTTCAAGTCGCCGCACATGATCAGCGGAAGCCCCGCCGCCTGGAACCCCGCGGCGTACGCGTCCATCGCTTCGAGGAAGCGCATCTTCGCGGGGAAATCCTTGCCGCCGTTCGGCACGTAGATCGACGCGACGGTGGCCTGCGGCAGCCGCACGGTCACGATCCGATGCTCGTAGTCGAAGTCAGGATGATGAAAGGCCGGGCGCTCGGAGCAGGCCGCCTTGCGGACGTGCAGGCCGACGCCTGAATAGCCTTTCCCGCCGTGCCAGTAGCACCAGTACCCCTCGAGCTCGCACAGCCAGACTGGCAGCTGATCCACCGCGGCCTTGATCTCCTGCAGGCAGAGCACGTCGGGCTGCTCGCGCTCGATGAATGCCTGCACCTCCGCCTGCCGCGCGCGAATCCCGTTGACGTTCCACGTGGCAATTTTCATAGGAGTGGCGGCGGCGGGCCGTAAAGGCCCGCCCTACGCTGGTAGGGCGCCCCTTCACGGGGCGCCACCGGGCTATCATTCCCCTCGCGATGGTCAATCGCAAAGCCCGCGCATTCTTCCTGGCCGGCGTGCTCATCGTGTCCGCCTCGCAATGGACGAGCACGCAGTCGCGTCTCGCATCCGGCATCACCACCCCGAAACAGCAGTTTGGCGCGAACCTCGGCGACGACTACTTCCTCGCCAGCTACACGCAGATCGAGGCGTACTGGAAAAAGCTGGATGCGGAATCAGACCGGATGTCGCTCGTCAACATTGGCACATCGGAAGAAGGGCGGACGCAGTGGATGGCGATCGTCACCGCGCCCGAGAATGTCCCGAAGCTCGATCGCTACAAGGAGATCTCACGGCGCCTCGCGCGCGCCGAGGGGTTGACCGACGACCAGGCGCGCGCGCTCGCGGCCGAAGGCAAGGCCGTCGTCTGGATCGACGGGGGGTTGCACGCCAGCGAGGTGCTCAGCTCGCAGCAGTTGATCGAGACGGCGTACCAGCTCGTGAGCGGCACCGACGCCGAGACGATGCGCTTTCTGCGCGACGACATCATCCTGCTGGTGAACGCGAATCCCGATGGGGAGGAGCTCACGGCCGGCTGGTACATGCGCGAGCCCGATCCGCTGAAGCGGACGCTGAACGGGCTGCCGCGGCTGTTCCAGAAATACACGGGCCACGACGTCAACCGCGACTTCTACATGTCGACGCAGGCCGAGACGATCAACATGAACCGCGTCCTGTACCGCGAGTGGTTCCCGCAGATCGTCTACAACCACCATCAGAGCGGGCCGGCCGGCACGGTGATGTTCGCGCCGCCGTTCCGGGATCCGTTCAACTACCTGTTCGATCCGCTGATTCCCGTCGGCATCGACCTCGTTGGCGCCGCCATGCACGGTCGCTTTGCCGCCGAGCGGAAGCCGGGCGTCACGATGAGGAGCGGATCGACGTACTCCACGTGGTGGAACGGCGGCCTTCGGACGACAGCGTACTTTCACAACGAGCTGGGACTGCTGACCGAGGCGATTGGCAATCCGACCCCGATCGACATTCCCTTCGTGGCCGAGCGGCAGCTGCCGCGCGCGGATCTTCCGTATCCGATCGCGCCGCAGCGATGGCACTTCCGCCAGTCCATCGAGTACGAGGTCACCGCCAATCGCGCGGTGCTCGACGTGGCGTCGCGCTACCGCGAGACGTTCCTCTTCAACATCTACCGGATGGGGAAGAACTCGATCGAGCGCGGCAGCCGCGACTGGTGGACGGTGTCTCCGCATCGGATGGCCGCGGCCGGAGGCCCGGCCGGCACGGCGGCGCGCCTCGATCGCGACAAGCTGCACGATCCGCAGCTTCGCGATCCGCGCGGCTACATCCTGCCGTCGGACCAGCCCGACTTCCTCACCGCGACGAAGTTCGTGAACGCGCTTCTGCTGAACGGCATCACGGTCGCGCGCGCGACCGCGCCGTTCGTGGTCAACGGCACGCGCTATCCAGCCGGGTCCTACGTCGTCAAGACCGGCCAGGCGTTCAGGCCGCACGTGCTCGACATGTTCGAGCCGCAGGATCATCCCGACGACATCCCGTATCCCGGCGCGCCGCCGACGCCGCCGTACGACAGCGCCGGCTGGACGCTGGCGTTCCAGATGGGCGTGAAGGTCGATCGCATCCTCGACGGGTTTGACGGGCCGTTCGAGCCGATCACGGGCCTCGCGAAGCCGCCGGCGGGCCGCGTGATCGCGACCGCGAAGGCGGCCGGGTACCTTGTCGGCCACCAGCAGAACGATGCGTTCATCGCGGTCAACCGGCTGTTGAAGGCGGGCGAAGATGTGTACTGGCTTCGCGATCGCAGCGTGGGCGGGGCGGCGACGACGACGGGATCGATGTATATCGCGGCCAGTCCGACCACGCTGCCGATCCTGCAGAAGGCAGCCACAGACCTGGGGTTGACGTTTACCGCGGTGTCCGCGCCGCCGGCGGGCGACGGGTCGAAGCTTCGCGCGGTTCGCGTGGGACTCTGGGATCGCTATGGCGGCTCCGTCGAGAGCGGCTGGACCAGGTGGCTGCTCGAGCGCTACGAGTTCCCCTTCGACGTCGTCTACGCGCAGGCGCTCGATGCGGGGAATCTGGCGGCGAAATACGACGTGCTGATTTTTCCGACCGATGCGATTCTCGAACGCGACGCCCGCGAGCCGCCGGTGCCCGCAGACCTGCCCGAGGAATATCGCGATCGCATCGGCAGCGTGACGATCGCGCGGACGATTCCGCAGCTGAAGGCGTTTGTCGAGCAGGGAGGCACGGTGCTGGCAATCGGCAGCTCGACGAGCATCGCCAAGCATCTGGGGTTGCCGGTCTCGAGCGCGCTCGTCGCGAAGGGCGCCGACGGCTCGGTGCAGGCGCTGCCTCGGAGCAGCTTCTATGTGCCCGGGTCGGTGCTCGAGGTCAGCGTCGACAATACGACTCCGCTCGCATACGGCTTCGAGCGCCGCGCCGACGTCTTCTTCGACGACAGCCCCGCGTTCGTGCTCGAGCCGGCCGCCGCTGCGAAAGGCGTGAAGACGATCGCGTGGTACGACACGGACTCACCGCTGCGCAGCGGGTGGGCGTGGGGCCAGGCCTACCTGAAGGGGAGCGCCGCGGTGATCGACGCGCCGCTGGGCAAAGGGCACGTGGTGCTGTTCGGCCCAGAGATCACATTCCGCGCGCAATCGCACGGGACCTTCAAATTCCTGTTCAACGGGATCTACGGGGGGGTCGCCAGCCAGGCGATGGCGCTCTCGCGCAGGGACTGAACGTCGCTCGCGAGCCGATCGGCGCCATAGGATCAAGCGGTGCGAATGGACGCGATAGCCGCTCTCGCCGACCGGGTTCGATCGGCGGGGCGCGTGACGGTCATGACCGGCGCGGGCGTGTCTGCGGCGAGCGGCGTGCCGACGTTTCGCGGTCCCGATGGCCTCTGGCGGACGTATCGGCCGGAGGAGCTCGCCACCCCCGGCGCGTTCGCGCGCGACCCGGCGCTCGTGTGGGAATGGTATGCATGGCGTCGAGAGAAGGTTGCGGCGTGCCTGCCGAACGCCGCGCATGCCGTGCTTGCGAAATGGTCGCAGCACGCCTGGCCTGCCAGCCGGAGCGCGGAGCGCGAAGGCTGGTTCCGGCTCATCACGCAGAACGTCGATGACCTCCACATCCGCGCGGGGACCCGCGATCTCGTGCGGCTGCACGGATCGCTGTGGGAGCTGTCGTGTTTCGACGGCTGCGCACTCGGAGCGACGCCGTGGCGTGACGAGCGAGTGCCGCTGCCGGAGCTGCCGCCACGCTGTCCCCACTGTGGCGGCCGCGCACGGCCGGCGGTCGTCTGGTTCGGCGAGTCGCTCGATCCGGCGGATGTCGAGCGCGCCGTCGAGGCGACCGCCTGTGATGTGTTCCTGACGGTGGGCACCTCCGCCGTCGTCTATCCGGCCGCGGGGCTCATGCACCAGGCCCGGTCGCGCGGAGCATTCACCGCCGAAATCAACATGGAGGAAACGCCTGCCTCGACGCTTGTCGACCTGTCAGTGCGTGGACCTGCCGAGGAGATCCTGCCAACCTTGAGTCGCCTCATCACCGGGGT
>JAHFUO010000019.1:0-10772 GCA_023265015.1 Acidobacteriota bacterium
GTACGAAAGGCCAAGGCGCGGCACCCACTTCGTCGTATCCACGGTGACGATGTCCCCGGTCGCTTGGCTCTTGACCGATTCGAACCGCGTGCCGAGATCGACGCTCAGGCGCGGCGCCGCCACCCAGTGGTCCTGGAAGTACAGGGAGGTCGTGTTGATGTTGACGATGGCGCCCTGAGTGGAAATCCAGTTCTGCACGCGCGACACGCCGGGCGTAAACACCGGGATCGGGACGCCCTGCGAATCGAGTACCGGCTTGGCGTTCGCGACCGCGTAGTCCGACTGGAAGACGTACCCGGTGGCGCTCTGCGAGTTGCCGCCCGTGCGCGTCGAGCGGTAGTACTCGCCTCCGCCCTTGATGTCGTGCGTCCCGGTCCGCTTCCTCGACAGGATGTACGACACACTTCCCGTGAACTGCTTGTTGTTGCGCTCCTCGGGATCGAGCGCGCTGAAGAACGGCGCGGCGTAGTGAAGCGCGGCCGGGACGCCCGCGGCGACGCCGCGGGTGCGGAACGGCGAATCGGCGATCCCGGTCTTCGTTCCGCCGGCATTCACGAACTTGAACGTCTTCTGCGAGTACTGCAGCGTCGCGAAGTACTTCTGCGCGAGCGCGCCGTTGTAGTTGGTCACGAACAAACTGTTCGGAATCGTCTCGGTGACGAGCACCGACTTATCCAGCGACGACGTGGCGTTGAGGCTCGGGCGATCTTTCTGGAGCGTCGAGTTGCGCGTGTAGTCGCCCGAAATCGTATGACCTGGCGCCGGCGATCCGGTGAACTTCACCTCACCGCGCTTGTTCGTGTCGATGCGTGTATACGAGCCACCGGTCTGGACGAACGTATTGGGCGCCGGATCCTTCTGGTACCGTCCGGCGGTGAAGAACCAGAGCCGGTCGATGACGAGCGGCCCTCCAAACGTGCCCTCCGAGGCCTTGCCGAGCACGTTCTGATGGACGACGTCGTTCGCCTTCTCGCGGGGCGTCTCCTCGATCCACCGCGGGTTGCTGAAATTCTCGCGGAAGCTGCCGGTGAAGGTGTTGCCGCCGCTCTTGGTGATGAGGTTGATGACGCCGCCGGCGAAGCGCCCCCACTCCGCAGAAATCCCTCCGGTGAGTACGTTGGTCTCCTGGATCGCATCCTCGATGTACAGCCCGTTCGGGGTGCCGAACAGGTTGTCGTTGATGTCGACGCCGTTCAACATGAACACGTTGTCGAACGCGGTCGATCCGCCGATCGTGACCTGGCTGGCGTTCGGCGTGTTGTTGGTGAGCCCCGGCGCGAGCTCGGCGATGTCCTGCGGACGCCGGCCCACCGGCAGCACGTCGACTTCGGCCTTCGTGTACGCCTGGCTCAGCGTCACGCTCGCAATCGGCGACGGCGTTTCGGCGGTGATATTCACCGTTTCCGTGCGACCGGCCACCGACATCGTCGTGTTGACCTCGGCGGTGCCGCCTACGGTCAACGACACGCTGTCGGTGTGCGAAGGCCGAAAGCTCGAGACGTCGAAGCTGACCGAATAGGTGCCCGCGGGCAGCCCCTTGATGAAGTACACACCGTTCACGTCGGTGACTGCGGTGCGCCTTCCCTGCAGATACGGCGATGTCGCGGTGACGGTGACTCCCGGCAGGGAGAGACCGTCGACCGATTGCACAATCCCCGTGATGGTGCCTGTCTGCACCCCTTGCGCGAGCGCCGATCCTCCCGACGCGATCAAGACAACGCCGACCGCCAGACCGAAAAGTCGCTTCATATGTGTGCGCTCCTCGAGTTGCCTGTGAAGAGTGCCTCCTGGATATGCTGCGCGCCAGTATACGTCCTTGCCGAGCAGTCGAACCGCCAGCCCTTCAGCAATTTAGGGCAACGCCTTTATAATTGCGCGGAGACCTAACTGTGTCCTTCGAAGACCAGATCCGAGCGGCGCTCGAGGGCGCAGCGGCCATCCTCCGCCAGCACGTCGAGGTTAACCTGCGCGCGTTGTCGCAGGAAGTCCTCCGCGCCACGGGCGAAGAGCGTGAGCGCGCAGTGGCGGAGGCGGTCGAGGCCGCCGCTGGCGACGCCCGCCGCGAGGTTGAGGCGCAGGTCGCGCAATTCCGTGAGACGGCGCAGAAACACACCGATCACCTGAAGCACGTCGCGGAATCTCAACTGTCGGAGCTTCGCAAAGCGCTCGAGGAGATGCGCGTGCAGGCGCAGCAGCAGCTCGATGCTGCGCGACGCACCGCGCAGGGTGAAATCGAAAAGGCACGCGGCGAGGTCGACGAGGCGCGCGGTGAGGCCGAAAAGGCGTACGGTGATGCCGAGCTGGCGCGCGGCGACGTCGAGAAAGCGCGCGGCGAGGTCGAGCAGGCGCGCCGTGAGGCCGAGAAGGCGTACGGTGATGCCGAGCTGGCGCGCGGCGACGTCAAGAAAGCGCGCGGCGAGGTCGAGAAAGCCCGGGGTGAGGTCGAACAGGCGCGCGGTGAGACCGAGCAGGCGCGCGGCGACGTTGAGAAAGCGCACGGCGAGGTCGAGAAAGCACGCGGCGAGGTCGAGAAAGCGCACGGCGAGGTCGAAAAAGCACGCGGCGAGGTCGAGCAGGCGCGCGGTGAGGCCGAGCAGGCGCGCGGTGAGGCCGAGCAGGCGCGCAGTGACCTCGAGAAAACGCGTGGCGAGGTCGAGAAGGCGCGCGGTGAAACCGAACAGGCGCGGCGCGAAACCGGGATCGCCCGGGCCGATGCGGAGAAGGCGCGGGACGAGGCGCGTGCAGAAACCGTGCGTGCGCACGCCGAGTTCGATCGAATCGAAAGGACCGCCTCCGCCGAAGCCGAAGACGTCGTCATCGCCAGGCTCACCGCGGACAACGCGGTCAGCGAGCGCAGGATTACCGAGGCGATCGAGCGGGCGAATACCGACAGCCATCAGTCCGAGCTCTCCCGGGCGGCGCGTCTCGCCGAAGCGATTCGAACGCTCGACGAGGCGCGGGGGCTCTCGGAGATCCTCGAGCGGCTCGCGCACTGCGCCGGCCAGGAGGTCGACCGTGCCGCGGTGCTGATCGTCAAGGGCGAGCGGCTCGCGGGATGGAAGCTCGCGGGTTTCGGGCCCAGCGCCCCGCCCGCGAGGTCCATCGATCTCAGCGCCGAGGACGCCGGCCTGGCGGGCGCGGTTCTCGAAAGCGGTGTTGCCGCGTCGCGTCCCGCGGACGGATCGTCCCAGGATGGTGAACCCGGGCTGCCGCCATTCGCGCGCGACGCAGGCATGCGTCACGCCATGGCGCTTCCGGTTCGCGTCGGCGGGGAAGTCGTGGCCGTGCTCTACGCCGACGCTCCGCGCGTCGACACACCCTCGTCGGATGCCCGCTGGCCCGCGGTGCTCGAAGTACTCGTGCGCCACGCGAGCCGCGCGCTCGAAGCGCTCACCGTCCAGCAGGCAGCCGGCCTGTCGCTGCCGCGTCCGGTGGCGCGTGGTTCGCACGCCGCCGTGCCGGGTCCGGTTGAACACACCGGGACCGGAGACGAGGATGCGGCGCGCCGCTACGCCCGGCTGCTGCTGTCGGAAATCCGGATGTATCACGAGCCGGTCGTGGATGCAGGACGACGATCGCGGGATCTGCTCTCGCGTCTTCGCGGAGAGATCGATCGCGCGCGCCGGCTGTACGAGGCGCGCGTTCCGTCCACCGTCCCGGCGAGGGCCGAGTATTTCGATCAGGAATTGATTCGGACGCTGGCCGACGGCGATCGCACGCTCCTCGGGGGCGCGGAGTGAGGAAAAGCAACCACGAAGGCCACGAAGGTACGAAGACGAGACTGCTCTTCGTGTCCTTCGTATCTTCGTGGTTATTGGTTCTGACGATCTGCGCGATCGCGCGGTTCGACATCCACGCGCAGGACACGATCGCGACCGTCGCCGCTCGTCCGACGGCATCCGTTCGCCTGGCGACCACCGCGCACCCCCCGCTCCCGAGCTCGCCGTCTCTCTTCTGGTTTGTCCCTGACAGCTTCCCGCCCGCGCCGGCGGGCCGGGCCGAGTCGCCGGCCGAGAAGTTCGCGCGCGGCGCGAAGCTGATTGACGCCGGAGACTTCGCCGCCGGCTTGCCGCTCGTCAGCACGCCGGGTCTGTCCGCCACGCCGCTTGCGGGCTACGCCGAGTACTACCGGGCACTCGCGCTGGCGGGCGTTGCCCGCCTCCAGGAGGCTCAGGACGCGCTGGGCGCGCTGAAGGAGAAGAAGCCCGACGGCTATCTCCAGGAAGCGATTCCGATTCGCCTGGCGGATGTGGACGTGGCTCGCCAGGATGCGCGTCATGCCGTGTCCGTCCTCGACGACTTGAGTAGAGCAAAGGCGCTCACGGCGCCCGAGGACGTCTTGATCCGCCTCGGACGCGCGGCGGAAATCGCCGGGGATCGCGACAAGGCGATCGAGGCGTATCGTCGCGTGTATTACGAGTCGCCGCTCAGTCCCGAGGCGGTCGATGCGCAGGACGGTCTCCAGCGCATCGACATCACCGCGTTGTCATCGTCTCCCGACCGGGTGAAGCTGGAGCTCGGGCGTGCCGAGCGGCTGTTCACCGCGCGGCGGTACGCGCAGGCGCGCGCGGGGTTCGCGCCGCTGGCGCGCGTCATCTCCGGGGACGACAAGGAGCTGGTGTCGCTGCGCCTCGCGGAGTGCGACTACTACCTGGATCGCTTCCGCGCGTCGCGCGACGCGCTCAAGCCGCTTCTCGGGAAGTCCTCGCGCCAGGCCGAAACGCGCTTCTTCTACCTGACGGCCACGCGCCGGCTTGGCGGCCAGGACGCGTACCTCGGGCTGGCACGCGCCCTCGTCAATGATTTTCCCGACAGCACGTGGGCGGCCGAGACGCTCAACAACCTCGCATCCCGCTACCTCATCGCCAACGATGACGCGGCAGCGGACGGCGTGTTTCGCGAGCTGTACCGCCGTTTTCCCGACAACCGCTACGCCGAGCGCGCGGCGTGGAAGATCGGTTGGCGGGCGTACAAGAACGGGGCGTTCGCCGACGCCGCACGGGCGTTCGAAAGCGGCGCCGCCACGTTTCCGCGCGCCGACACGCGCCCGGCGTGGCTCTATTGGTCCGGGCGCGCGCGCGATCAGAGGGGGGAGACGGCGATCGCGAACGAGCGGTACCGCCTCACGGCGTCCGACTACCAGAACTCGTACTACGGCCGGCTCGCGTCGAAGATCCTGGACGAGCGCGGCGAGCCGCCTGTCGCTGAGATCGTGACCGTCGCCTCACCATCAACGCCTGCGCCGCAGATCCCGACCGATGCGCTGATTCGCCAGCTCGTGGGGCTGGAGCTGTACGACGCGGCGCTCAAAGAGCTGCAGTACGCACAGCGCGCGTGGGGGAGCGCGCCGGCCATCGATGCGACGGTGGCGTGGATCCGGCACGAGCAGGCGCGGCGCGAAACCGCCCCGGAGCGCTTCGATCATCTCCGCGGCGCGATCAACATCATGAAGCGCGCCTATCCGCATTACCTTGCCGCAGGCGGAGAGGATCTCCCGCCGGCTGTGCTCGAGGTGATCTTTCCGCTCGACTACTGGCCGCTGATCAGGAAGTACTCGGACGACAACGGGCTCGATCCCTACCTGATGGCGGCGCTCATCGCGCAGGAGTCGACGTTCACCGCCGATGTCCGCTCGTCGGCGAATGCGTATGGCCTCATGCAGCTGATGCCGGCAACGGGGCGGCTCTACGCGCGGCGGATCGGCATCAGTCCGTTCTCCACCGCGTCGTTGGCGAAACCGGACGTCAATATCCGCATCGGCATGACCTACTTCAAGAACCTCATCCAGCGCTTCGGCGACACGCATTACGCGCTCGCGAGCTACAACGCCGGCGAGAGCCGCGTGTCGCAATGGATCTCGGAGCGCCCCGGGAGCGCGCAGGACGAGTTCATCGACGACATCCCGTTTCCAGAGACCCAGAACTACGTGAAGCGCATCCTCGGCACGGCCGAGGACTACCGCCGCCTGTACGGCGGCGGGCTGCTGACGCCAGGCAGCCTGAAGGACGCGCCGAAGCCGGCCCCGAAGAAGAACGCGTCGCCCGCGAAAAAGAAACCTCCCGCGAAGCGCCCGGCGGCGGCGTTGCCCGGCCGCTGATCGATGGACGATCTCCTCGACCTGACCAGCCGCGTCGAGGCGACGCACTTCTGGTTTCGCGGCTTTCGCCGGTTCGTCGCGCCCGCCATCCGCGAGATCGCCGGGACGCGGCGCGATTTGCGCCTGCTCGACTGTGGATGCGGCACCGGCCACAATCTCGCCTCGCTGCTCCGCCCCCACGGCCGCGCGTTCGGGTTCGACGTGACGACGGGGGGACTGCTGCACGCCCGCGCGGCAGGCTGTCCGCTCGCGCGCGCAGACATGAGCGGCATCCCGTTTCAGTCCGGACGCTTTGACGTCGTGACGTCATTCGACGTCCTTCAGTACGTGCATGACGATCGCGCGGCGCTGAAGGAGATGGCTCGCGTGCTGCGTCCTGGCGGCGGTCTGGTGGTGACCGCCGCCGCGCTCGACGTGCTGCGCGGCGGGCACGCCGGCACGTGGCCGGAGGTGCGCCGCTACACGACGGGCCGGATGCGGGCGATTGTCGAAGGCGCGGGGCTGCAGGTGCGCCGCCTCACGTACCTCTTCGCGTCGTTGTTTCCGGCGATGCTGGCGGTGCGAATGATGCACCGAGGACATGCGCAGGGTAGGGGCGGGTCTTCACCCCTCGACGATGCTCGGGGTGACCCTGAGCGTGTCGAAGGGTCAGACCCGCCCGACGACTGGGAGATGCAGGTGCCGCCCGCGCCGATCAACGCGGCGCTGACGTGGATGCTGAGCGGGGAAGCGGCGCTCTCGCGCCGCATCCCGATGCCTGTTGGGAGTTCTGTCCTGGTTGTTGCGCGGAAGATCTAGTGGTATCTCCTTCCCGGATCACTACCGGCCGCTCCGTTGTCGCAGCCGGGAGATCGCGGTCGACGGCTTGTTGTAGGGGGTACTCAATCAGTTGAGACACGCCACTAGAAACGGACGACGCCGCCGAAGTACGGACCCTTCATCTTCAGGTCGCCCGTGTCCTGGTCGACCGCGTAGTCGACCGTGACCGAGCGGCAGCCGATCTGGGCCCCCACGTTCCGCCCGAAGTTCGCGCTCTACGCTTCGGCAAGCTCCAGCGTCGATGTGCGTCCCGAGAGCACCATCACCCAGCGCCGCCCCGCCGACACGAGGATGATCACGCAGCACACCATCATGATGGCCGTGCTGATCGACAGGACGTAGCCCTGCACGTGCGTATCGGCGTTGGGACCGACGGCGAGCGGCCAGAAGTTGTCCCTGATGCTCATGTATCCGGCGGTCATCGTCGTCACGGACAGGAAACAGAGAGGGGCAAGCGTCACCCACGTGTACTTCGTACGTCCGATGTTGATCAGGATCGTCGTCGCGACCGCGAGCGCCACCGCGCCAAGCAGCTGGTTCGCGATGCCGAACAGCGGCCAGATCGTATTGATGTTGCCGGTCCAGATGAAGTACCCCCACGCCAGCACCATGAACGCGGTGGCGCCGAGCGATCCCGGCAGCCATTCCGGCTCCGCGAGCTTGCTCCACGCGCGTCCGCCGAACTCCTGCACGAGGAAACGTCCCACGCGCGTGCCCGAGTCGATCGTCGTCAGGATGAAGAGCGCCTCGAACATGATCGCGAAGTGATACCAGTAGGCCATCAGGCCGCGCATGCCCGGCAGGCCGGAGAAGATTTGCGCCATGCCGACCGCCAGCGAAACCGCGCCGCCGGGCCGCGCCGTGACGATTTCGCCGACCTGGGACTGGAGGGTCGCAAGATTCACAGCCGGTATCCCCAGGCTCGCAAACACCGGCGCCGAGGTATTGATGGCGAAGTAGTCGCCGGGATGGAGCGCCGTGGCGGCAATGAGCGCCATGACGCCGACGAACCCTTCACACAACATTCCGGCGTAGCCGATTGGCCTGATGTCGCTCTCCTTGTCCACCATCTTCGGAGTAGTCCCGGTGGAGATCAGGGAGTGGAAACCCGAAATCGCGCCGCAGGCGATGGTGATGAAGACGAACGGGTACAGCGGCCCGGGGATGATCGGCCCGCCGCCGTGAATGAACGATGAGAATGCCGGCGCCTGCAGCGTCGGGTTGACCACGACCACGCCGATCGCGAGGAACGCGATCGTGCCGATCTTCATGAACGTGCTCAGGTAGCCGCGCGGTGTCAGCAGCATCCACATCGGCAGCACCGACGCCGCGAACGCGTAGATCGCCATCGCCGCGGTGACCTGGTGGCGCGACATCACCAGATAGTGGCCCCATGGCGATTCCGCGAACGTGCGACCGAAGACCACGGCGGCGAAGATCAGGATGACGCCCATGACCGTGGCCTCACGGATCTTCCCCTTCCTGAATACGAACATGTGGAAGCCCATCGCGAGCCCGATCGGGATCGTCATGCCGATGGTGAAGGCGCTCCACGCGCTCTCCGCCAGCGCGTTGACGACTGCGATGCCAAGGCCGGCCAGCGCGACGATCAGAATGAACAGGATAGCCACCGCGCCCGTCGTTCCCGCCACCGGCCCGATTTGCGTCCGTGCGATCTCCGCCAGCGAGCGGCCGCCCAGGCGCGTCGAGGCCCAGAGGCTCATCGAGTCGTGCACGGCGCCGCACAGGACGCATCCTCCCACGAGCCACAGCAGTCCCGGCGCGTAGCCGAACTGCGCAGCCAGCACCGGCCCGACCAGCGGCCCGGCCCCTGCGATCGCCGCAAAATGGTGCCCGAACAGCACCCAGCGGCTCATCGGGTGATAGTTGGCGCCGTCGTACTTGGTGTGCGCCGGCGTCACCCGCGAATCGTCGAGCACCAGCACCTTCGCGGCGA
Organism: Acidobacteriota bacterium; assembly: GCA_023265015.1. Classification (GTDB taxonomy): domain Bacteria; phylum Acidobacteriota; class Vicinamibacteria; order Vicinamibacterales; family UBA2999; genus Gp6-AA40. The sequence goes on from JAHFUO010000019.1 coordinate 8,874, forward strand.
TGAAGGCGCTGTAATACCGGTAGGCGATCGTGAAGATGCACACGACGGGGATGACGACGTAAAGGGCCTGCATGGCCCGAGATTCTAACAGCCCACGAGGTTCCGCCGCATCACGACTTGACGGGACCTCGCCGGCCCGCGTCATACTCGCCCGGTGACGCCTACCCGCCGCCTGCTCGGCTATGTCGGGCGGTACCGCGGCGCATTTTTCGTCGGTTTCGCGTGCATCGTCGCCACGACGGCCATCTCCCTCGCCGGACCGTGGGTGCTCAAGTACGCCATCGATGATCTGAACGCCGGGGTGACCGCCGGAAAGCTGCGGTTCTACGCCGCCGCCGTGCTGGCGCTCGCGGCGGTCGGCGGCGTCTTCCGGTTCCTGCAGCGCCGCATCATGATTGGCGCCTCGCGCGACATCGAGTTCGATCTCCGCAACGATTTTTTCGCGCGCCTGCAGCTGTTCGACCCCGCGTACTTCCACCGCAACCGCACGGGCGACCTGATGTCGCGGGCCACCAACGACCTCAACGCCGTGCGCATGATGATCGGCCCGGCGGTGATGTACATGGCGAACACGGTGCTGACGTTCATCGCCGGGATCGTGCTGATGCTCTCGATCAATCGACGGCTGACGCTGCTCTCGCTGATCCAGCTGCCGTCGCTGTCGATTGCGGTCTATTACTTCGGCGCCGCGATCCACCGGCGCTTCGAGGCGATCCAGGAGCAGTTGTCGACGATCAGCGCGGTGACGCAGGAGGCGTTGTCGGGCGTGCGCGTGGTGCGCGCGTACGGGCAGGAGCGGTTCGAGATCGAGCGCTTTCGACAGGTCAACGAGGAGTACGTGAGGCGCAACAGGCGCCTCATTCGCATCCAGGGTGCGTTCTTTCCGATCATGGGACTGCTGATGGGCGTCGGCTCGCTCATCGTGCTGTGGCGTGGCAGCCAGGACGTGATTACCGGTCGCATGTCCATCGGGGAGCTCGTCGCCTTCAACTCGTACCTGATGATGCTGGCCTGGCCGATGATCGCGTTCGGCTGGGTGACGAACCTGCTGCAGCGAGGCACCGCGTCGTGGAAACGCATGCTCGAGGTGCTGGATGCCGAGCCCGCGATCACCGACGCCGAGGTCTCGTCGGCCGTCACGTCGCCGGAGCAGATCCGCGGCGACGTGGAGTTCCGCAACCTGACGTTCGCGTACGGCGATCGCGTCGTGCTGCGTCACATCTCGGCGGTGCTGCCGGCCGGCACGACGACCGCCATCGTCGGGGCAACGGGGTCAGGGAAGTCCACGCTGCTGAATCTGCTGCCGCGCCTGCACGAGCCGCCGCGCGGGACCGTCTTCGTCGATGGCGTCGACGTCCGCCATCTTCCGCTCGCGGCGCTGCGCGGCGCCATCGGCTTCGTCCCGCAGGAGCCCTTTCTCTTCAGCGCCACCATCGCGGAGAACATCGGGTTTGGCGCTCGAGGCTCGAACGCGGAGCTGCCGCGCATCGAACACGCGGCCCAGGTGGCGCGGCTCGACACGGATCTCAGCGATTTTCCGAAAGGATACGACACCGTGGTCGGCGAGCGCGGCATCACGCTCTCCGGCGGGCAGAAGCAGCGTACCGCCATCGCGCGCGCGCTGACGATCGACCCGAAGATCCTGGTCCTGGACGATGCGCTCTCGGCCGTGGATACGTACACGGAAGAGGAGATCCTCGCGCGACTGACCGCGGTGATGCGCCAGCGAACGTCGATCATCGTGTCGCATCGCGTCTCGACCGTGCGCGCCGCGGATCAGATCCTCGTCCTGGAGGACGGGGAGATCGTGGAGCGTGGGACGCACGATCAGCTCGTGGCGCGCAACGGCGTGTACGCGGAGCTCCATCGGAAACAACTGCTGGAAGAGGAGCTGGCGGC
>JAHFUO010000019.1:10872-15263 GCA_023265015.1 Acidobacteriota bacterium
ACGTACCTGCGGCCGTACACGCCGCAGGTCGCGCTGGCCACCGCCGCCATCGTCGGCCACTCGGCGCTGGAGCTGGTGCCGCCGTACCTGACGAAGCTCGTCATCGACCGCTATATTCCCGCGCGCGACGTGCGGGGCCTGACCCTCGTCGCGATCGTGTACCTCACGGTGCTCACCGGTTCGTTCGCGCTCGATTACGTGCAGACATGGCTGCTGCAGCTGACCGGCCAGCGGATCATGTTCGACCTGCGCATGCAGATTTACACGCACCTGCAGCGGCTCGATCTCCGGTTCTACGACCGCAACCCCGTCGGCCGGCTGATGACGCGCGTCACGACCGACGTCGACGTCCTCAACGACCTGTTCACGTCGGGCGTCGTGTCGGTGTGCGGCGACGTGTTCACGCTGGTCGGCATCATGGCGATGCTGATCTGGATGAGCTGGCAGCTCGCGATCGTGGCGTTCTCGGTGCTCCCGCTCATCGCATTCGTCACGCAGTGGTTCCGCACGAACGTGCGCGAGTCGTACCGCACGGTGCGGACATGGATCGCGCGCATCAACGCGTTCCTCCAGGAGCGGATCACCGGCATGGCGACGGTGCAGCTGTTCCGGCGGGAGCCGCGCGACTTCGAGGAGTTCGATCGGATCGATCGGGAGTACCGCGACGCAAACATCCGGTCGATCTTCTACTACGCCGTGTTTTATCCCGCGATCGAGCTGATCAGCGCGCTGGCCGCGGCATCGATCATCTGGGTGGGTGGCGGGTGGGTGCTTCGCGACCTGCTGACGCTCGGCTCGCTCGTCGCGGCCCTGCAGTACTCGTCGCGCTTTTTCCGGCCGATCAGCGACATGTCGGAGAAGTTCAACGTGCTGCAGGGGGCGATGGCGTCGTCGGAGCGGATCTTCGCGCTGCTCGACACGCCGGTGCTCATCAGCTCTCCTCAGGGTGGGGCGGACCTTGTCAGGTCCGCCGACGCGAGCCTGACAAGGCTCGCGCCGCATGTCGAGGAAGAAGCAGGCCGCCACCCAATCTCTGTACGGAGCGGCGCGGACCTTCCAGGTCCGCGAGGGCTGATCCGATTCGAGAACGTCACGTTCGCATACGTCGAAGGCGAGCCGGTGCTCCGCAACGTCTCGTTCCAGGTCGAGCCAGGGCAGCGCCTCGCGATCGTCGGCGCCACCGGTTCGGGCAAGACAACGATCGTCAGCCTGCTGCTGCGGTTCTACGACGTGCAGCAGGGGCGCATCACGATCGACGGCGTCGACATCCGCCGGATGGACCTCGGTGAGCTGCGCTCGATATTCGGCCTCGTCCTGCAGGATGTCCACCTGTTTTCAGGCACCATCGGGGGAAACGTGCGGCTTGGCGACGAGGCGATTGACGATGCCGCCGTGCGCCGCGCGGTGGATGCGGTGCATGCGGGGACGTTCATCGACCGGCTGCCCGGCGGCCTCGAGACGCCGGTCGCCGAGCGCGGCGCCACGCTCTCAGTCGGCCAGAAGCAGCTGCTCTCCTTCGCGCGCGCGCTGGCGTTCGATCCACCGGTGCTCGTGCTCGACGAGGCGACCTCCAGCGTCGACACGGAGACCGAGCTTCTCATCCGCGACGCGCTGAAGGTCGTGATGCGCGGCCGCACGACAATCGCCATCGCGCACCGCCTGTCGACGATCCAGGACATGGACCGCATCCTCGTCCTTCACAAGGGCGAGCTGCGCGAGTCGGGGACGCACCAGGAGCTGCTCGCCCATCGCGGCATCTACCATCGCCTCTACCAGCTTCAGTTCAGGGATCGCACGGCCGAGCCCCACGACGCGCTCACACCCCAGGCGTAGCGGCCGATGTCGAGACTTCGTGGCTACGGTGCTGGCTGCGCTTCCGGTGTGACCACGGGAGGCGCCGCCGCCGGGCTTGCCTCGTCGGTCTTCACGCCTGCCGGGCTGTCAACAACCTGCGGCGGCGGCTCCGGGTTTGCCGGCGTGACGCGAGCGGCCTCGCGCCGGTGGAACAGGCGATCGATGAGGCTCGGCATGCTCGCGCGTGGATTCCATCCGAGGCGCAGCACCGTGATCTGGATCGGCTTCCTGCCGAACGCCAGCGCCTCGTGGCAGTTCCACATGTAGAGATCGAGCAGGCGGCCCTGCACGCGCGGACCCGTGTCCATGATCGTGTAGACGCCGTTGTACTTCGTCGTGTCGGTCGTGACGCTGACGACGCTGCCGACCGGAAGGATGTCGTCATCGGCCGCGGCGATGCCGGTGCGGACCTCGGCGCCGGAGGCGGTCGTCGTCCCCTTGCAGTAGGCGGTCGCGCTGAACTGGAGCATCGCGCCCGGCACCGGTGCGCCGGGATCGACAGCGCCGGACTGGTTGCCCCACGGGATCAGATCGAACGTCGTGACCTCGTAGGCCAGCATCAATCCCCCGATGGCGACCAGCATCACCAGCAGCTTGCGCGTGTTGGATTGCGACAGATGGCGTTTCATCGAAAGTGTTCGAACCCCGCCGGGAGATCGCGCGCGCCGGACGCGGTCCGCAGCACGAGCTGCTGTCCCTTCGTCACGACGCCGATCTTTGTCATCGGCAGATCGCCGGCCTGCTGTCTCACCGCCCGGAGGCGCCCGCGCACGGACGGGCGCGCCGTGAACAGCAGCTCGTAGTCGTCGCCACCAGCCAGCGCGGTACACACAGGATCGTGCCCGTGCGCCTGGTGGTATTCGCGAACGCCCTCCGCGAACGGAATCGCATCTTCATCGACGGCGATTCCGACGCCCGATGCCGCCGCGATCTGGCGGATGCCGTCGGCAAGGCCGTCGCTCAAATCGATGCACGCAGTCGCCGCGCGATTGCGTCCGAGCAGCAGCCCCGCGCGCACGCGCGGCTCGGGGCGGAGATATTTCTCCTCGCACTCGACAGCGTAGGGGCGGGTCTTAAGACCCGCCCCTACCCCGTCGTCTGCGGTCCGCTGCAGCGACCGCAATCCAACGAGCGCGCCGCCGACCGTCCCCGTCACGTACACCTCGTCGCCCGGGCGTGCGCCGGTGCGCGTGAGCACGCGGCGGGGCCGCACGGAGCCGATGGCCGTGACATCCACCATCACCGGGCCCGGCGACCGCGTGATGTTGCCGCCGATGAGCGCCACGCGATAGCGCGCCGCGATCGTCATCAACCCGTCGAGCATGCCGTCGACGACCGAGACGTCGAGGTCGCCCGGCAGCACGAGCGACAGCAGCGCGGCGCGCGGCTGCGCGCCCATCGCGGCAAGGTCGCTGAGATTCACGGCAAGCGCGCGATGCCCGATGGCATCGGGCGGCACGAATCGCCGGTCGAAATGAACACCCTCTACTTGTGCGTCGGTGGTGAGCACATCGAGCGCGCCGCGCTCTGGCTCGATCACCGCTGCGTCGTCGCCCGGGCCGACGAGGACCCAGGGCGGCATGGCGAGGCGCGCTGTGATGCGGGAGATGAGCGCGTGCTCGCCGATTTCCGAAACGGTGCGACTACTCACGGTTCATCGCACCCGGGCGGTGAGAGCGTAGACGCCCCGCTTTGCCGTGTGGGGAGGTCGAATGAACCTGCAAAAACAGGTGGAGCCACTGTTATCAGCCGCGCTTCAGGCTTCCTCAGATCAGAGGCATGCACAACGCGCGACCTCGCGGCTCGCTTGGGTTTTACGTTGGCTCAGACGAGCCTCCGAAAACCATCACGGGCAAAGCAGGACTCCGGGGATCTTAGCGTGCAGTCAGGGGTGGGTCAAGGAGCGCTAACCACCTGCGGGATGGCCACTTGCGCCAGGGCCGCATCCAGGAGCTGCTCGAGTTGGAGGGCCCGCTCATTGAGCTCTCCATGCACGGACGACTGCTGCTGCCTGGCTCGGAACACGTCGTCGGCGATGTTGAGCGCGACGAGGATCGCCAGGCCGAGCATGTCGCTCTCGGGAGCCGCGTTGACCGCAGCTCGCATCTTCTGATCGACGTACGCCGCGAGCTCGGCGACGTAGCGCTCGTCAAGGCCGCTGCGGATCGGATACCGTTGCCCGGCGATTTCGACGGTGACCACGCTCATGCGCTCAAAGGCTCAGATGCTCCAACTGTTGAAGCATGTCGGTGACACGCGCACGAATCACGTCGCGCTCGTCGCGAAGGGCGGCGGTCTCCGCCGTCGCGCCGTCCGAGTCCGCGAGGCGCGCGCGCAAGGCAGCAATCTCCTGCGTGAGCCGCGTGTTGTCTTCCGCGGCCTTCGCCTGCTCGGCCCGAAGACGCGTCACCATGCCGACGAGCAGCTTGATCTTGTCTTCGAGACGATCAATCGGCTCGAGATCAACTGTACGCGCCACTGCCTGCTTTGCCATCCGCTCTAACCTCGTGTCGAGAAGAATTGCCGCCGAGATGGTA
>JAHFUO010000019.1:15363-40180 GCA_023265015.1 Acidobacteriota bacterium
CCGTGACGTTCCTTCAGGGCTGCGAGCACGGCGTCCATCGCGCTCTGAACCTCTGTGTCCGTGAGCGTTCTGTCAGGTGACCGGAACGTGAGGCGCAGAGACAGGCTGACTTTTCCCTCGGGCACGCCCTTGCCCTGGTAGCGATCGAATTCGCGGATACGCACCAGCGTGGCCGGCGCGGTGTCGCGCACGGTCGCGCGCACGGTCGCGGATGCGAGCGCCTCGTCGATCAGCATCGAGATGTCGCGCGTCACCGACGGATAACGCGGCAGCGATTCGATGTGCGTGTCGGCCTTCGGCGCCGCCTGCTCGGCCGCGTCCAGATCGATTTCCGCCACGTAGACGGCGTCGTGTGCGGGAAGGCCGTGCGCCTCGGCGATGGCGGGCGCCAATTGCCCGAGGACCCCGATGCACGTCCCATTGGTCATGACCGCGGCGGACCGCCCCGGCACGAGCCACCCTTCGCGATGCGGCTCGGCGCGGACGTCGAGGCGCAGGGCCTGGGCGATGTGCTCCACCACACCCTTCATGTCGGAGAAGTCGACGTCGCGTGCGCCGCCGCTCCAGTGGTCGCCGCCTGCCGCGCCGGTCCAGGCGCAGGCCACCGAGCGGCTCTCGCCGCGAGCGCGGGAGAAGCGCGCGCCAACCTCGAACAGCCGCACGTCCCGCTGCTCCCGCCGCCGATTGTGCGCGACCGCATCAACCAGGCTCGGCAGCGCGGACGGCCGAAGCACCGCAAAATTCTCCGACAGCGGATTTGCGATCGGGACGAGGTCGCCCTCGGTCGCGAACGGCGCAGCCGCGGCTTCGGCGACGAAGCCGAACGTCATCGCCTCGGAGAAACCCGCAGCGGTCATGATGGTCCGCAGGTGACGCGCGCGGCCGATCCACGGGTCGATCGGCGGCGGCGCGGACGTCAGCGCCGGGAAGGTGACGGGCAGCCGATCGAACCCGTAGTGACGCGCGACCTCCTCGATGAGGTCCACCTCACGAGCCGTGTCGACACGTCGCGTCGGCACGTTGACCTCCCAGCCATCCGCGGCATCCCGAAGAGCGAACCCGAGACTCTCGAGGATGCGCCGCACATCGGCGTCCGGAACCGGCGCGCCGAGCAGGCCTGTGATCTTCGCGCGCCGCAGATGCAGCGTCGTCGGCTCGATGCGCGTCGGGTAGCGATCGACGACGGCCCCGCGGGCGTGCCCCGCGCCAGTCATCTCGAGCAGCGCGCACGCGCGTTCCATCGCGGTCACGGGCAGCCGCGGGTCGGCGCCGCGCTCGAAGCGCATGCTGGCTTCGGTCTTCAGGCCCAGCTTCCTGCTGGTGCGCCGCACTGACAGCGGATTGAAGTAGGCGCTCTCGAAGACGATGACGGGCGTCCCGCTCGTGACTTCGGAATCGGCGCCGCCCATCACGCCGGCGATCGCGACAGCCTGTTCTGCATCGGCAATCACGAGCATGTCGTCGGACAGCTCGCGCAGCGCGCCGTCAAGCGTCTTCAGCCTCTCGCCCGGCTTCGCGGTGCGAATGCGGATCTGCGCGCCGCCCAGCTTCGCGAGGTCGAACGCGTGCATGGGCTGGCCCATCTCGAGCAGCACGTAGTTCGTGATGTCGACGATGTTGCTGATCGGGCGGACGCCGGCGGCCTGCAGACGCGCTCGCATCCACTGCGGCGAGCCGCCGACGGTGACATCGGCGACGGCTCCTGCGTAGCGCGGGCACAGCTCGGGGTTGTCGATGACCACATCGACGTCTGACTTCTCGACCGCCTTGAGCGAGATGAGTCGGAGATCGGGTCCGGCACTCGACCCATGCGGGGCGGACCCTTCGCCCCTCGACTCCGCTCGGGGCGACCCTGAGCCTGTCGAAGGGTCGGGTCCGCCAGGCGCGCCCTCCGCCTTCGCCATGGCTTCGGCGGACAAGGAAGAGCTCGCCCCGCGTACTGCAGGGCGACGAAGAGGGAGACCGTACGCGGTCGCGACCTCGCGCGCCATTCCCATCACCGACATGCAGTCGGGACGGTTTGCCGTGACCTCGAAATCCAGCACCGCATCCGCCGTCGCCATGGTCGGGTCGCGTTGCGACCCGACCGGCCAGTGCTGGCTAGGCGGTCCATCCTTCGGATGGACCGCCCCGGCGGACAAGTCGGTCCCGACCGGCTCGATGCTCTCGACCGCGAATCCGCGCACCGACATCGTCCGCGCGATCTCCTGAGGGGACGCCGCGACGTCGACGAAGTCCCGGAGCCACGAGACGAGGATTTTCACGACGTGATCCCCATTGAGGTCATATCGGGAACTGCTCCAGGAAGCGCAGGTCGTTCTCGTAGAAGAGCCGGATCTCGTTGACGCCGTACTTCAGCATCGCGATCCGCTCCATGCCCATGCCAAAGGCGAATCCGGTGACCTTGTCAGGGTCGTAGCCGACCGCCTCGAACACGGCGGGATGCACCATGCCGCTCCCGAGAAGTTCGAGCCACCCCGTGTGTTTGCAGACGCCGCAGCCCGATCCGCCGCAGCTCCGGCAGCTGACGTCCACCTCGGCGCTCGGCTCCGTGTACGGGAAGAAGCTGGGACGCAGCCGCACCTTCACGTCGCCGAACAGCGCGCGGATCATCGCCTCGAGCGTCCCCTTGAGATCCGCCAGCGTGATTCCCTCGCCGACGACGAGCCCCTCGAACTGCTGGAACATCGGCGTGTGGCTCAGGTCGAGATTGTCGCGGCGATACACGCGGCCGGGGACGATGATGCGGACCGGCGGCGGGAAGGTCTTCATGTAGCGGATCTGCATCGCCGAGGTGTGCGTGCGAAGGAGCGTGGCGGCGCGGACCTGCGCGTCCGGTACCGTGCCGCGCCCCTCGACTCCGCTCGGGGCGCCTTGAGCGTGAGTCGAAAGGCGATGCGCGCCCCACGTGGCGCCGGCGATCGGCGCGCCGAGGTACAGCGTGTCCTGCATATCGCGCGCGGGATGATCCGGCGGCATGTTGAGCGCCTCGAAGTTGTGGAAGTCGTCTTCGACCTCCGGCCCTTCGAGGATCTCGTAGCCCATGTGCGTGAAGATGTCCTCGACCTCGCGGCGCACGCGCATCAGCGGATGGATGCGGCCCATCGGCAGTTGGCGGCCCGGGAGCGTGACGTCGACCGCGCCGGCCGGCTGCCGCGTCGACTCGATCGCCCGGCGTTTTTCGTCGAGCGCGGTCTCGATCTCCGTCTTGAGCGTGTTCACGAGCTGGCCGAATTCGCGGCGCGCCTCGGGCGCGAGCGTGCCGAGCGTTTTCAAGAGCCCGGTGACCGACCCGGACTTGCGGCTCAGGAATTCGTCGTGAAGGGCTTTGAGCTTCTGATCGCTGTCGGCGGCGTCGAAGCGGGCGCGGAATTCGGACCGCGCCGCCTCAATCGCCGACCGATCGAGGGCGGGTTCAGGCACGCGCCTCAGCGGGAAGCGCGGCCTTCGCCTGCGCCGCCACCTTGGCAAATGCGGCTGATTGCGTGACGGCCATGTCCGCGAGCATCTTGCGGTCGAGGGTAATGCCGGCCACCTTGAGGCCGCGCATCAGCTGCGAGTAGGTGAGCCCGTTCTCACGCGCCGCCGCGTTGATGCGGACCACCCAGAGACGGCGGTACTCGCGCTTCTTGTTCTTGCGGCCCACGTAGGCGTACTTGCCCGCCGTGTCGACCGCCTGCTTGGCTGCGCGATACAGCTTGCTCTTGGTCTGGTAAAAACCTTTCGCGCGCGCGAGCAGCTTCTTGCGCTTCGCGCGGCGCACCGTTCCACGTTTGACTCTCGGCATCTCTGTGATCCTAGTGGTTGTCAGTTTCCGGTTGTCAGTTGCCAGCTAAGACTGACAACCGAACCGACAACTGGCAACTAACAACTGGCAACTTCATTTATACGGCAGCATAAGGTTCAGTTTCCGCGCATCGGCGTCCGATACGACCTTCATGCCCCGCTTGTGGCGCTTCATTTTCGTTTCCTTGCTCGTCAGGATGTGGCGCTTGAACGCGCTCGCCCGGACGATCTTCCCCGTTCCCGTCTTCTTGAAGCGCTTGGCGGCGCCCCGGTGCGTCTTCAGCTTCGGCATCTCATTCCTCTGTTTGTTCCGCCGGCTCGGGCACGGCCTCCTGAGCCTTCTTGGGCGCCGACTTCCGTCCCGCGCGCTGGCTCAGGATGATGTGCATCTGGTTGCCTTCCTGTCGCGGCGCCGCTTCCGCGATGGCGACCTCCGACAGCTCGCCGATCAGCCGCTCCAGGATGCGGCGGCCGATGTCGGGGTGCGCCATCTCGCGTCCGCGGAAGAAGATCGTCGCCTTCACCTTGTCGCCGTCCGCCAGGAAGCGCTCGATGTGCTTCTTCTTGAAGTCGTAGTCGTGCTCATCCACCTTCGGGCGGAACTTGATCTCCTTGACCTCGATCACGCGCTGGTGTTTCTTGGCCTCGCGCGACCGCTTCTGTTCCTGGTACTGGTATTTGCCGAAGTCCATGATCCGGCAGACCGGCGGCACGGCGGTCGGGGAGATCTCGACAAGGTCGAGCCCCTTCTGCCTGGCGATGGCCAGTGCCTGCGGCGGCGGCATGATCCCGAGCTGCTGTCCCGTCTCGTCGATCACGCGGATTTCACGAACACGGATGCGCTCATTGGTGCGAACGCGATCATCACGTCGGGGCGAACGATCGAATGCGATAACTCCTCCTCGCAGGCCTCAGGGCCCAGCGCTCAAGTCTCTGCGGCCTCTGGCTGCGGCGCGCGCGCGCCGGGTTCTTTCCGGCGTATCTCGTCGAGGGCGTCGGCGATGAACGCATCGACCGGGCGTGCCCCGAGATCGCCGGCCGATCGGCCGCGGACCGATACGGTGCCTTCAGCGGCCTCGCGGTCGCCCGTCACCAGCATGTAGGGCACCTTCTGCAGCTGGGCCTCACGGATCTTATAGCCAATCTTCTCCTGGCGAACGTCGACTTCCACGCGAAGCCCGGCGGCCGCCAGCCGGTCGCGCACCCGGCCCGCATACTCCTGGTGCCTGTCCGAGATCGGCAGCACGATCGCCTGCACCGGCGCCAGCCAGAGGGGCCACGCGCCCGCATAGTGCTCGATCAGCAGGCCTATGAAACGCTCGAAGGTTCCAAAAATGGCTCGGTGAATCACGACAGGCCGGTGCTCGGCGTTGTCGGCGCCGATGTATTTCAAATCGAACCGCTCCGGCATCTGGTAATCGAGCTGAAAGGTCGCGCATTGCCACTTGCGCCCGATGGCGTCGGTGACGTCCACGTCGATTTTCGGACCGTAAAACGTTCCGTCGCCTTCGTCGATCGTGTAGGTCTGATTCGCTTGTTCGAGCGCCTGCTTCAGCGATGCTTCCGCGTGATTCCACGTTTCGATCGCGCCAAGAAAGTCCGGCGGCCGTGTCGACAGTCTGACGGAATATTTCAGGCCAAAGTCGCTGTACACGCGCTGCATCAGCCGAAGCAGACGCTCCACTTCCTCAGCGATCTGCGACTCCATGACGAAACAATGGGCGTCGTCCTGGCTCAGTTGGCGAACGCGCGTCAGACCCGATAACACGCCAGACGCTTCCTTGCGGTGCAGCGGTGTCTGCTCGTGGAAGCGGATTGGCAGGTCGCGATAGCTGCGCCCTTCGGAAGCGAACACCAGGAAGTGCCCCGGGCAGTTCATCGCTTTGAGCGCGAGCGGCTCGCTCTCCGACTCCTGGATCAGGAACATGTTCTGCCGGTAATGCTGCCAGTGGCCCGACGTCTCCCACAGCGCCTTGTTGAAGACGATGGGGGTTTTCACTTCGACGTAGCCTGCCGGAAACAGCGTGCCGCGCATGTAGTCGGCGAGCGTGTTCCACAGCGTCGTTCCCTTCGCCAGCCAGAACGCCGCCCCCGGCGCCCACTGGTGGAACATGAACAGCTTCTGCTCGCGACCGATCTTGCGATGGTCGCGCTTCTTCGCTTCCTCGATCTGCGTGAGGTACGCCTTCAGATCCTTGTCCGACAGGAAGGCCGTCCCGTAGATGCGCTGCATCGGCGCGTTCCGCGCGTCGCCTTTCCAGTACGCATTCGACGCGCTCAGCAGCTTGAACGCCTTCAGCTTGCCGGTGCTCGGCACGTGCGGGCCGACGCAGAAGTCGATGAACGTCTCCTTGTCCTTGATCGTGTAGCAGGAGACTTCCTTCTGACCTTCCGTCTTCTCCTCGATCAGCTGCACCTTGAGCGGCTCGCCGCGCTTGGTGAAAAACGCCTTCGCCTCGTCGCGCGGCCATAGCTGGCGCTCGTACGGCAGATCCTGCTGCGCGAGCTCCTTCATCTTGCTTTCGATCGCTTCGAGGTCTTCCGGCACGAACGGGCGATCGACGATGAAGTCGTAGAAGAAGCCTTCATCGGTAGCGGGACCGATGCCGCATTGCGCGCCGGGGTAGAGGTTCGTCACTGCCGCCGCCATCAGGTGCGCCGTGCTGTGGCGAAGGAGCGGCAGCGCTTCCGGGCTCCTGTCGGTCACGATGCGGACCGACCCGTCCCGCTGCAGCGGACACGAGAGGTCAACGAGCGTTCCGTCCACGATCGCTGCGAACGCCGCCTTGGCGAGACCCGCAGAGATCCCTGCCGCGATGTCGCGCACGGGCGTGCCGGTGGACACCGCGCGACTGGATCCGTCGGGCAGCGTGATGGTGACCTGGCTCATTCCGAACGTGAGAAGTTCAAAGTAGAAAGTTGAACATACGTGAGGACGTCAGCTGTCAGATGTTCACTTTGCACTTTGCACTTTGCACTTCACACTTCGAACTTCGAACTTCGAACTTCAAACTTCGAACTTCGAACTTGTTAGTTAAATGGTAGGCGCGGGTGGACTCGAACCACTGACCTCCTCCGTGTCAGGGAGGCGCTCTAACCAACTGAGCTACGCGCCTATCTGTTGCAAATTCAGGGAGTAACCCGAACCGCCAGTATAAAGCAAAAAAGGCCGACCCCGTACGGACCGGCCTCGGCGTGTGCGCGAGTTCAGGCTTATCTGACCGCGTCTTTAAGAGTCTTCCCGGCCGAGAAGCGGACGACGCGCCGCTTCGGGATCTTGATCGGGGCGCCGGTCTGCGGGTTGCGCGCAGTGCGCGCCTTGCGCTGGCTGGTCTTGAAGGTGCCGAAGCCGACGAACGTGATCGACTCGCCCTTCTTCAACGACTTCGTGATGCCTTCGAGCAGCGATTCCATGGCGGCCGCTGCGCCCGCCTTCGACGAGCCGGTGTCCTCGGCGATCTTGGCTATGAGTGCCTGCTTGTTCATGAGAGCTCCTGGCGGCGCCGGCGGCGCGCCGGGAAGCGACGCGCGGAAGCGCACGGTGCGAAGGTGGGGTTATACACCGTTCAATCTTCAAACTTCAACCTTCAATTTGAAAATGTCACGCGGCCTTCTTCCGCGCAAGGTACTCGAGCGCGCGCACGAGCAACGGGTCGGTCCCCGGCGGCGGCGCGCCGAAATCGATCTCGCCCGCATCCACTTCCACTTCTGGCTGCAGGCCCTTCTCATGAATGGAGACGCCGCCCGGCGTGAGGTAGCGCAGATACGAGAGCAGCATCGCGCTGCCGTCGGGCAGCTTGACGAGGCGCTGCCGCGCCGCGCTGCCGAGCGTGTGCTCGCCGATCATCTCCGCGCGCTTGTTGCCGTCGAGCGCCGCGGCGAAGACTTCTCCCGCGCGCGCCGTGCTCTGGTCGACGATCAGGACCACGGGCGCGGTGACCGCGCCGTCGCCAGCCTGGGCCGCGACGGTCTCCTTCACGTTGCCCTTCGTCTCGCGAATCGTGAGCGCGCCCGTCTTGACGAACAGCCGCGCCGCGGCCAGGCCGTCGTCCAGGTCGCCCCTCGAGGCGCCGCGCAGGTCGACGACGTAGCGGGAGGCGCCCGTCCTGGCGAGCGCATCGACCGCCTGCTTCAGCTGCGCCGGGGCGCGCTTGGAAAATTCCATCACGTGGATGTAGCCGGTGACCGGGTCGGCCATCTTCGACGTCAGCTCTGGACTGGTCACGCGCTCGCGGACCAGGTCGACTTCATGCGGGTCCGCCGCATTTCCACGAATGACGAGCAACGACACTTTCGTGCCCGGCTGTCCGTGCAGCAGGCGGTCCCCTTCGTAGACGGAAATGTCCTTGGTCGAGCGCGTGTCGATCGCGCGGATGAAGTCGCCGGTCCGGATGCCGGCCTTGGCGGCGGGCGATCCGTCCCGGGCAGTCACGACGCGCAGGTAATACTGGCGGCTCAATTCCAGGCCGACGTCGGCCGGTCCCGCGGGGGCGTTGCTCTCATAGGCCGACGCGAGAGTGGCGGGCAGGAACGAGCTGTCGGGGTCGAGGTTGTCCGCGAGCCCGTTCATCGCGCCCTTCATCGCCTTCTTGACGTCGACTGCTTCGACGTAGTTGTTGAGGACGAGCGACACGACGTCTTCGAACACCCGCAGGTGCTGGTACGTGTCGTCCCGGGTCATCGCCTGACCGAGATACCCTCCGATGATCGCGAACGCGATGACCGGCGTCGAGATCAGGAGAACCCAGAGTCGCGTGCGAGCTGTCATTCACTCACTCCCAAGACCAGTGGTTGGTAGTTGGCTGGTCGGTAGTTGGTAGTTAACCAACAAAAACCAACAACTAAAACCACCAACCACCAACCACCAACCACCAACCACTAACCACTAACGAGGTTTCAGCCATTGTACGGGATCGACGGAACGACCGTCGACGCGGAGCTCGAGGTATAGGGCCGGCGGCCCCGCCGGCGCCGTTCCGACGCGGCCGAGCTCCGTGCCGGCGTCGACATGATCGCCGCGCTGCACGTTCGTGGAACCCAGGTAGCCGTAGAGCGAGTAACAGTTGGCGCCGTGATCCACGATGACCAGGGTGCCGAAACCGGTGAAGGTATCGGAATAATCAACCATCCCCGCGTGGACCGCGAGGACGGCAGTACCCTCTGGCGCAGCGATTTCAATACCGTTTCTGACGACGGTGGATGGCGACCGGTCGGTACCCGGATCGAAGGTCGCCGCGACACGCCCGGCAACGGGCCAGTCGAGCGCGCCGCGGAATGACGCGAGCGACACCGCGACCGGTTCGACCGGCAGCCCCGCCGCCGCGTTGGCGATCTGTTGCTGCAGGCGCTGGTAGGCGACGTCGAGCTCGCCGGCAAGCTGTGCGTTGAGGTCGCGGCGCGTGTCGATCTGCGCAATGAGCGCTTCGCGCGCGGCGACCGCGCGCTGTGCGACTGCCCGCGCCCGGTCGGCGTCCTTCGCGCGCGCCTGGAGGTCGCGCGAGTGCTGCTCCATCGTCTCGCGCTGTTGGCGAAGCTGCGCGAGCGTGCGGCGATGTTCCGCGATCTTCTCGTCGTTGATGGTCGTGAGCGCGGCGGCGGCGCGCATCGCGCGCGCGAACTCGCGCACGCCGCGCACGTCGAACAGCATCCGCGCGTAGCCACCCCGCCCGCGCTTGTAAATATCGACGAGGCGCAGCTTCAGGTCGGGCAGCTGCGCGAAGCGCTGCTGTTCGAGCGCGGCGAGGCGATCGGTCGTCTGCTGCAGCGATGCCTGGGCCTCCGCGATGGCGGCGTCAGCCTCCTTGACCTGCTCGATCGCGATGTCGCGCTGAATCTCGAGCTGGCGCAGATCGCCGAGCAGCGTGCGCGCCTGCGTGGCCAGCCGGCCGGCTTCGCCCTGCAGCGCGCGGATCCGATCGTTTACGCGACGCGCGAGCGCATCGGGCGCGGACGGAGTCTGCGCGGCCGCTGACGTGACGACCAGCACGCTCAGAAGGCATGCGACCGGAAGACATGCGGCGCGGACCCTCACGACCTCTGCGGCGCGGACCCTCAGGGAGCATGCGGCGCGGACCCTGTGGGTCCGCGTACCGTGACCTGTCAGCACGCGCCTAGTATAAAGTCATCGGGTGCGGATCGTCGGGCTCGATGTGGGTGAGCGTCGCATCGGCGTCGCGGTGAGCGACATGACCGGCACGCTCGCGCGGCCGCTCGGCGTGCTGCGTCCCTCTGGACTCGATGCCGACGCCGTACAGGTGGTGGCCGACGAGATCGCGCGCCTGGCGCGCGAAGAAGACGGCGTCGCCTCCATCGTCGTCGGCCTTCCCCGTCGACTCGACGGCACGGCGTCCGATATGACGCCGCGCGTGGAGCAGTTTGCGCGACAGCTCGGGGCGCGGACGGCGTTGCCGGTGATGCTTCAGGACGAGCGGCTGTCGAGCCGCGAGGCGGAAAGCCGCCTCGCGCTTCGCGAAAAGGACTGGCGCGCGCGAAAGCAGCGCCTCGATGCCGCCGCGGCGGCGGTGATGCTCCAGGATTATCTCGACAGCCGTGCGTAAGCTCCTCGCCCTCCTCGCCGTCGGCATGCTGCTCGCGTGTGGCGCCGGTGTCCTCGCCATCTGGTTCGCCTGGGACCGCATGCACGAGCCGTACAAGGGATACAGCGAGGCCGAGCAGTTCGTCACGATTCCGCAGGGCGTGGGCAGCGCCGACATCGGACGACGGCTGTCGGATGCGCGGATCGTGAGCGACGCCCGCATGTTCCGCGCCGCGCTCTGGTGGACCGGCCAGAGCCGGAACCTCGAGGCCGGCGAGTACCGCTTCGATCATCCGGTCAATGCGCTCGAGGTCATCGACGTGCTGGCGCGCGGCCATGTCTACACGCGGCGCCTCACGTTTCCCGAGGGGCTGACGATCGAGGAGATGTCGAAGATCTACGAGTCGCGCGGCTTTGGTGCGGCGCGCGATTTCGTCGCTGCGGCGGGGAACGTGGAGCGCATCACGGATCTCGATCCGGACGCCACGGACCTCGAAGGGTATCTCTTCCCCGAGACCTACGCGCTCCCGCGAGGCATGCCGGCCGCGCGGCTCATCGGCTCGATGGTCGATCGCTTCCGCGCGGTGTATGACGAGACCCTCCGCGCGCAGGCTGACGCGCAGGGGCTGACGACGAGGCGCGTCGTGACGCTCGCGTCGCTCATCGAGAAGGAAACCGGCAGGCCCGAGGAGCGGCCGGTGGTGTCGGCCGTGTATCGCAATCGCCTGAAGATTGGCATGGCGATGCAGGCGGATCCGACCATCGTTTATGCGCTCGAGAAGGCGCACCGGTACGACGGCAATATTCACCGCGAGGATCTCGGCCTGGAGTCGCCGTACAACACCTATAAATATCCGGGGCTGCCGCCGGGACCGATCGCCTCGCCCGGCAAAGCCTCGCTGGAAGCGGCGCTCGCCCCCGCTGATGTCCGTTATCTGTATTTTGTCAGTCGCAACGACGGATCACATGTCTTCGCCGGGACCCTGGACGAACACAATCGCAACGTCCGGCAGTACCAAGTCCTTTACTTCAGAGAGCAATCCGCCCGCGGGTCAGGGCGCAGGTCGGGATCGGGGAAAAGGGGTATAGTGCCACCCCCATGAGAGGCCTTCGCCTGGAGCCCGTTGCGTCGCACCTGCCCGCCATCGACGTGCGCCCCGGGCAATCGAAGACCGTCGGCCGTGCCGAGCACGCCGATGTCAGGGTCGACGAACCCAGCCTGTCGCGCCTCCACGCGCGCGTGTCGGCCGACGTGACCGGCGTCGTCACCATCAACGATCTCGGGAGCACGAACGGTGTCACCGTGAATGGCGCGGCCCAGACCGACGCGCCGCTGCGGCCGGGTGATGTCGTGTGCTTTGGCGAGGTCGAATACATCGTCAATGCGACCGAGGACACCGATCCGGTCTCACTCGGTCCGCTGCCGTCGCAAACCATCGTTCGCCGGGTCGCGGTCGGTGGCGCGCCCAAGGTCGACCGTGTCGCCCTCGAGGCGCTGCTGACGACGAGCCGCGAGCTCATGGCGTTCGGCGACCTGCCGGCGCTGCTCGAACGCATCCTCGAGCGCTTCTGCACGATTGCCAAACCTGACCGCGCGGCGATCCTCCTTGCGGATTCGTCCACCGGCGCCCTCACGCCACGCGCCGTGCGGCCGTCGGGGGCGTATACGTCGGTGTCCGAGTTCGCGAGCTCCACGGTGGTGCGTCAGGCATTGACGTCGCGCGACGTCTTCATCATTCACGACATCTCGATGGATGCCAGGCTGCAGGAGGCGGTCAGCGTGATGGCCGCTGGCGTGAAATCGGTCATCTGCGTTCCGCTGCTGGGCCGCGCCGGGCCGATCGGCGCTCTGTATGCCGACCGGCTCGGCGTCGAGCAGTTTGCGCCTGAGATCGTCGAATATGCCGGCGCCTTTGCCGGACACGCCGCTGCTGCCCTCGAGACCGCGCAGTTATACGACGATCGCGAGTGCTATTTCCGGGCAACGCTCGAGGCGTTCGCGAAAGCGATCGACGCGCGCGATCACTACACCGCTGGGCACTCCGAGCGCGTGACTGCGTATACGTTGATCCTGGCCCGCGCCAAGGGCACCTCGCCCGACGAGCTCGAGATCATTCGCCGCGGGGGCATGCTGCACGACATCGGCAAGGTCGGCGTTCCCGACGCTGTCCTTCTCAAGGCTGGTCCCCTCGATCCGGCGGAACGCGCGGCCATCGAAGCGCACGCCACGATCGGACACCGCATGCTCGAATCACTGCCGTTCCTCGAACGATCGCTTCCGGCGGTGCGCGGGCACCACGAGCGGTGGGACGGGAAGGGATATCCGGACCAGCTGGCGGGGACCGATATCCATCCCCACGCGCGGCTGATGGGCGTCGCGGACAGCCTCGACGCGATGACATCCGGCCGTCCCTACCGTCAGGCACTACCGATCGTGGAGGCAGTCCGGCGCTTGCGCGCCGACAGCGGGCGGCAGTTCGATCCAGCCGCAATCGAGTTGTTCGATTCGGTTGAGGCGGACGTTGTGACCCTCGTAAAGAGTCGCCGCGGCGACTGAGCGCCCCTTGTCTTATGGCGCCGCGGTTTCGGTTGCTATAATCGGCCCGCGCTCATTGCTGAAGTCGACAGGAGTTCCTCATGAGGCGGTCCCCCGGTATTCAGGCGGTTATCATCCTCTGCGGTCTGGGCGTCCTCTCGAGCGACGCCTTTGCCCAGTCAACGAGCGAGAGCGGCCTGTCGCCGCGTCAGCTCATGATCCGACTCACAAATGCCGCCGGTACCGGAACCGGGGTCTCCAACATCGGTGAGGTGATTGCCGACCTGATCGGCCTCGAAGTCTCGACGGCTCCGCTCGGGTCGTCGGCGGGCGGATTCACATTCACGTTCGATCCGGTCACCCGGGCCTTCAGTCGCGCCGCGCCGTCGTTCGGGCCGATGTTCGGCGAGCGCGCGATCACGGCTGGCGAGGGTCGCGCGAACTTCGGCGTCAATTACATCCACACGACCTACGACAAGCTGGACGGCCTCGACATCCGGAACGGCGCGCTGCGGACGGCAACGCTCAACGTCGGCGCCTCGCCTCTGTACACCGGCACCGTGAAGCTCCACGCCACCACCGATACGACGGTCCTGTTCGCCAATGTGGCACTGAACAGCTGGTTCGATTTCGGGATGGCGGTGCCGTACGTGCGGCTGCAGGTGGAGGGCCAGCACGTGATCGCCGACTCGCTTGCCGAAGGAAAGGCATCGGCGGAAGGCGTCGGCGACATCGCGCTCAGAGCAAAGATCCGTGTCATTCCTTCTCGGCAGGGCGGCGTGGCGATCGGCGTCGACGCGCGCATCCCGACCGGCGACAAGGAGGCGCTTCTGGGCGCCGGCGTGACGCGTACGCTCGTAAGCGGCATCTGGTCGGGGACCTTCGGCCGGTTCGCGCCGCACGCGTCCGCGGGCTTCGAGTATTGGAGCGACCCGTTTCAGGTGTTCGATCCGCTCGAGCGCTCCACGGTTGATGCGGGCCGTCATGCCGGGGCGTACACGGCCGGCGTCGAGTGGATCGCGAGCGACCGCCTGACTGTCAACGGCGAAATGATGGGCCGGTCGATCAGCAATGGCGGCCGCCTCTCGTACCGCGAGCTGCCGTTCCGGGGAAATCCGTTCGGCATCACCTCGGCTTCAATCGCCGCCGTCCAGCCGGGCGGCCTGAACGAGATGTCGGCCGCCGCCGGCATCAAATGGAACTTCGCCCGATCGGCATTGCTGACGGCGAGCGTGCTGACGCCGCTCAACAGTGCGGGATTGCGAGATCAGTTCACGCCGATCGTCGGCCTGGATTGGGGGTTCTGATGCGACACACACCATGCGTCGCCGCGTTGCTGGTTGCCGCCCTGTTCGCTCTGCCCGCTCCGGCATTCGCTCAGCTCGACAACCCGTCCTGGGGCATCTCGGTCGGATTCGCCCCGTTGTGGAAAGTGCCGGATCAGCTTCGTACCGTGCTCGGCGCCGACACGCTGGATATCAGAGGCCGGGAATTCCGTGTCGGTTTGATCCGCGGTACGACGCTGGGCGGCGAGTGGGGCGTCTCGCTCGTTCACAAGCGGCTGGCGAACGACTCCAAGGTGGCGGTGCGGCAGTCGAATGACGTCATTTCGGTTGTCACCAACGACGCGGAGATGCTCGGGTTCGAGGTCCACCGCTTCTTCCCGTTTGTCCGCATCCGCCGCGCGCAGATTGGCGTGAACGTCGGTGGAGGACTTGCGGAGATGCGCGGCTTCGTCACCGGGTCGGTTCAGTCTGCAGGCGGCACGGCGATCAGCGCACCGATCGGCTTTTCTGAGCTGTTCACGCTGGCCGGAACCAACCTGAGCGTCATGCCACTCGCTCGGGTAGAAATCGCGGGCGCCGGGCTCATCGGCGATCGAGTGAAGGTGCGTGTCGGCGGAGGATTCAACATGCCGGGCATCCAGGTCGCGAGCGTGTCGGTGTCCTGGCTGATGGGACGGGACTGACCATGCAGACGATGATCACCACCACTCGGCGCGCGGCTGTCGGCGGGATGCTGGCGGCGGCGCTCGCCGCGATAAGCGTCGCATCATGCAGCCCTGGCTCGCTGCCCGGCTCGCCCAGTTCCATCCTGACTGGCGGAGGCGGCGGCCGCTACGACGGCACGATGTCCTATCGCCGCCTCGGCGGCAACGTCCTGATCGACGAATCGAACCAGCGGATGACGATGGCGCTCTCGCTCGGCGCCAGCGATCAGTTCACGGCGCAGTTCGATTCGAGCAGCGGCAGCCGCGGGAGTTTTCAGGGGCGGATCAACGGAGCGCTCAACAACGGCACGTTCCAGGCGACGATCCTCGTCAGCATTCCGGCCACCGGCGTTGGCAGCCCGATTCCGTTCGGGCCGTTCACGTTCAGGCCTTTCGCCGACGCCGGCAACCTGTGCGAGGGCCGCGGTGAGGCGACGGGGTCGTTCAGCGGATTGAATTTCTCGTGGACCGTCGGCACGATCACCTACTCGAACTGCGCGCTGCTCACGAGCGCGCAGGCCGCGGCGACGGCGGTGAGTCCCATTCCCCAGACCCAGCCCGCAGCGTCGGCGCGGGCGAACGTCGTGATTACGATTTATCCGAGCACGACGATTCGGCGCGGCACATGCCCGGACGGCAAATCGGGATTCCCGTTCACGGTGGAGATCGCCGAGACGGCGGGCGTCGCGGTGACGCTGGACGACACGCTGATCGTGGAGCAGCGGCGGGGCGGCCAGGTGGTGTCAACCGAGCGCGAGGACAACCCGTTGACCTCGCTTGGAGCGGGCCAGAGGCGGCGGTACGCCGCCTGCAGTGAGGACACGGGCACGTATCAGGCGTTTTTCACGGGAAAGGACGCGCACGGGAACTCGATACGGTTCTCGACGCCGCTCATCACCTTCAACTGAGCAACGTAGAGGCCGACCTCGAGGTCGGCCTGCTGTCAATTGACGCTGCCTGTGCGTTCGATGATCCAGGTCCCGGCCCGCTTGCGCAGCACGAAGACGTCGCGCTGCGCGGCGACCTGCGGTCGCTGGCCGGTGCGCACAGTGCAGCTGTAGGTCGTGGCGACGGTGACCTGAGCGGCTGTCGCATCGGACGGATTCAGCAGCAATTCCATCTCGCCGAATCCCACATCGTACACACGGCAATCGCGGAAGGCGCGCTCCAGCGCCTGTCGCGCCTCTCGCTGCAACGACGGAAACACCTGTAGCAGCGCGTTGATGTCGCGGTCACGGTAGGCGGCCTGAAAGCGGCCGAGCGCCGCGACGATGCCTGCACGTTCACGACCGAGCGGATCTTCTGGCGGCCCGACGGCTGCCGTTGCCGCCGGCGCAGCCGCAGCCGGCTGACCGCGTTTTGCGAGCGCCTGAACGGCGGCCTGCTGATAGCCATCGCGCGCCAGCAGCGCCTGAATCCCCGCATCGACCAGCGCCGAACGCTGCCGCGCGGACTCCGCCCGGCTCTTCGCGTCATTCGCGACGCGGAGTGTCTCGCCAGCCAGATCCGGGGCGTTTCGGGCCGTGGCGTCCTTCTCCGCGGAGATCATCGAATCGAAGGCCGCATTCGCGATTCGCGCGGCGACATCTTTGATTCCCGAATCGTTCGATGCACCCGGATTCTGCGCGAGCAGATCGAGCGCCCCGGCCAGATCGCCACTCGTATACATGCTTCGCGCGCGTGCGAGCAGGTCCTGTATGCCCGTGTCAGGCGCGATCGTCTCACGGGCCGGAGTGACAGCCGCAGGCCCGGCCGGTTGGAGCGTCGACGGCTGCGCGGCCGCGGGTGCCGGAGTGGTCGCCTTCGGTGGAATGGCTGCACCCGCGACGGCACCCGTGAGCGGAGCACCGGTGGGCGTGCCTCCCGTTGGCGGCGTCGACGCGCTTGGCGGTGCCGCACTCACCGTTCCAGCCGCCGTGTTCGACGCAGCCCCGCCGTTGGCGGGCCGGGTGGAGGCGTCTTCGGCGGTGGGCGCCGTGGCGGTGGCTGAGCCGTCCCCGCGCGCGAGCCATAGCGTCGCGCCGACGGCAAGGACAGCCACGATCGCGCCGCCCGCCAGCACGAGGACTGTCCTGCTGGATGCACCGCCCGGTGCCGGAGCGGCGGCCGTTCCGAGTGCCGGCGTCTGATGGGCCGCTGACTGAACGCGCGACAACAGCTCCCTCGCAGCGCGATTGTCCGGATCGATCTCCACGGCCTGCTGCACCAGCCGCATCGCCGCGACGCTGTTGCCCTTCTCGAGCTGTAACTGCGCGTCGGCGAGACGCTGCCGAACCGAAAAATCCTTGCGCTCGCGCGGCTGATTCAGGAGGCCGAGCGCGTCCTGGGTTGCCGCGCTGGTTGGCGTCGGCGCCGGAGCGCCACCCGACCGCGGGCGGCGTGCAGAACCTGGTCGAACGACGATGGTCTCCTCATTGTCCGCCGTCTCCAGATGGCGCCGGACGTCCACGAGCGCCGCGCGCATGCCGGCCAGATCCGAAAACCGCTTGTCGGGCGACTTCTGCAGTGCCCGGATCACGACCTGCTCGAGATCCTCCGGGAGGCCGGCGCACAGCTCTCTCAGCGGCGGCGGATCTTCGTTGGGCAGCCGCTGGAGCAGCCCATCATTCAAGCCGCCCGTGAACGCCTGCTGATAACAGAGGATTTCGTAGGCGACGGCGCCGACGGCGAAGATGTCGCTTCGGTGATCGACCTGGCGGCCGAGCATCTGCTCCGGCGACATGTAATTCAACGTTCCCATCAACGCGCCATCGCGCGTCATGCCCGAACCCTCGATCCGGGCGATCCCGAAATCGAGAATCCGGATGACCCCGTCGTGATCGGCCATCAGATTGGCCGGTTTGATGTCCCGATGGATGATGCCCGCGCGATGGGCGAAGTGCAGCCCGGCGCAGACCTGGTCGATGTACGACAGCTTGTCAGACAACGTCAGCGGCCGCTGGAACTTGATGACGTCGGCCAATGACACGCCGTCGACGTATTCCATCGCGATGTACGGCTGGTAATCGTGCTGGCCGCTCGCGTAGATCGTGATGATGTTCGGGTGTCGCAGCGCGGCGGCCGCGCGGGCTTCGCGAAAGAAGCGTTCGAGTGCTTCCTCGTCGTGAACCTGGTCGCGCAGAACCTTGATCGCGACCGGCCTGTCCAGCTCCAGATCGCGTCCCAGATACACGGTTCCCATGCCACCGGAGCCGATGCGGCTGATGACCTTGTAGATGCCGATCTGCGAAGGGACCGTGGACATGTCGCTCGTCCTGGTGGGGACGGATTATACCGTTCCCGTTCCTCCGACCTCGATGATGACCGCCGTCGCGTTATCGGGTCCGCCGCGGCCGTTGGCCGCATCGATAAGCGTTTTGCAGATGTCCTGCAGCGAATTCCCGCTGATTCCGACAAAGCCGGTGAGCTCGGCATCGGTGAGCACGCCGTGGATGCCGTCCGAGCACAGAAGCAGACGGTCTCCCGGCTGAACACGCATCTCCCAGATGTCAACGAGCATGCCGGCATCCCCAGACACCGCGCGCGTGACGACGTGGCGAAGGGGATGGTGCCGCGCCTCTGTGGAATCGATCAGACCCAGCGCCACCTGCTCGGCCACGAGGGAGTGGTCGCGCGTGATCTGCGACAGGGTTCCGCCGCGCAGCAGATAGGCGCGGCAATCGCCGACATTCGAGACCGCGAGCCGATCGCCGCCGAACAATGCCGCGGCCAGCGTCGCGCCGGTGCCGTCGAGCGACGCGTCCTTCTCCACGAGGGCGGCAAGACGCCGGTTGGCCCTGCGAATCGCGACCTGCAGGCGGTTGGCGAGGGGCGAGAGGGCAGGATCGAGGCCGAACGGCCACGTATTGTCCGAGTCGCGCGCCGTCTCACGGATGAACGCGGTGACGTCCTCGGCGACCGTGGTCGACGCCACCTCGCCCGAGGAGTGCCCGCCCATGCCGTCGGCGACGAGAAAGAAGGTGAGGTCGGCATCCGCAACGTACCGATCCTCGTTGTGCCGCCGCTTCAAGCCGGGGTCGGTGGCCGCCGCAAACGACAGCTGCATCCTATCGTTCTCCCCATTTGAGCTTTTCACGCAGCAATTCGAAATATCCGCGAGCGGGGGCCTTCACGAGCCGGAGCACGCGATCCGCCTTGCGCACGCGGATGACGTCGCCTTCGTGGATCGGATAGCCGTACTGGCCGTCATAGGTCACGAAGACATCGTCGGACCCGTCCGGCGCGTGCGGGTGCACTTCCACTTCCTCGGTTGCCGGAATCACGACGGGACGATTCGTCAGCGTGTGCGGGGCGATCGGCGTGAGGAGCAGCGCGTCGACCGAGGGATGCACAATCGGGCCGCCGACGGCAAGGTTGTACGCCGTGGATCCGGTGGCGCTGGCGATGATCAAGCCGTCGGCCTTCACGCGCGTCACGAAGCGTCCGCTGACCGACACCGACAGCTCGATCATCCGCGACAGCGCGCCTTTCGTGAACACGACGTCGTTCAGGACGGTACGCGATTCGTCCTGCCGGCCGCGGCGGCAGGCGGTTGCCGTGAGCATCAGCCGCTCGTCATAGGTGGCCGTGCCGTCGACGACGGTCGCGAGCGTCTCGAACAGCTCGTCGATCCGGATCTCGGTGAGAAAGCCGAGGCTGCCGAAGTTCACGCCGAGGATCGGCGTATCCCGTCCCGCCTGGACGATGCGATCGGCCGTGGCGAGCAGCGTACCGTCGCCGCCAAGCACGATGATCAGATCGACCGCGGCCGGCAGCTCCTCGCGCGAGAGGGTCGGCCCGTGCGCGGCGTTGCCGACGAGCGAGGCGGTGGCGGTCTCGTAGACCGCATTGATGCCCCGCTCGCGCAGCCACTCGCCCAGGCGCGCGAGATGCTCCGACGCGGCAAGCAGACCCTGCTTGGCAACAATGCCGATGCGTGTGACGCGCGCGGTCATGGACGAAGGTGGAGCAGGAACTCGACGTTTCCCTTCGCGCCCGTGATGGGCGAAGGCGTCGAGGCCACGGGGTTCAATCCTACCTCACGGGCAGCGGCCGACACGTCCTCGAGCACGCGCGCCTGCACCTCGGCGTCACGGATCACGCCTTTCCTGACTTCGCTCCGGCCTGCTTCGAATTGCGGCTTGACCAGCGCGATCACGTCGGCGTGGGCGCGCAGGACGGGAGGAATCACCGGCAGGATCCGGCGAAGGGAAATGAACGCCACGTCGATCGTGACGATGTCGACGGGCCCGGGCAGGTTCGCCGGCTCGAGATGCCGCGCATTGAAATGTTCGATGACGATGACGCGCGGGTCATTGCGCAGGGTCCAGTCGATCTGGCCGTGGCCGACGTCCAGCGCGATGACGCGCGCGACGCCGCGCTGCAGCAGGACGTCGGTGAATCCACCGGTGGACGCGCCGATGTCGAGCGCGTCGCGCCCCTCGACGGCGATCCCGAAGGTGTCGAGCGCATGGGCGAGCTTGAGGCCGCCGCGCCCGACGTACGGATGGTCCGGCGCAATCAGCGCCACGACGGCAGACGTATCGATCTGCGTCCCCGCCTTGGTCTGCGGCCGGCCATCGACGCTGACCTGTCCGGCGAGGATCAGCGCCCGCGCGCGCTCGCGCGACGGCGCAAGGCCCCGCTCGACGACCAATTGATCCAGACGGGTACGCAAAATCTGCAACCTTGAGTCGGCTCGTCACCGGGGTCTGACCCCGTCAGACCCCTAGTTCGACCTCTCGACAATCCAGCGGCCGATGTCGAGCAGCCTCGATTCGGCCAGGCCGACGCCGCGCAACGTCGCGGCGGCGCGGTCGAGGCAGTCGGCCGCCATCCTGCGCGACGTCTCGAGCCCATACAGCGCGGGATACGTGGGCTTCCCGGCAGCGGCATCTTTCCCCGCCGTCTTGCCCAGCTCTGCCGACGCGCCCGTCACGTCCAGCACATCGTCAATGATCTGAAACGCCAGCCCGAGCTCCGCGGCGGCGTGATCGATCGCGTCAATCTGCTGATCGGCTGCGCCTCCCATCACCGCGCCAGCGGTCGCGGAGGCACGAATCAGCGCGCCCGTCTTTCGTGCGTGCATGCCGCGCACGCCTTCGGCGTCGAGCGGCGGTGCCAGGTGTCCATCCGCGCCCCGCGTCACGCACGTGAGATCAATGGCCTGTCCCCCCACCATTCCAGCAGCGCCCGCGCCGGCAGCCACGATCGACATCACGCGGAGCTTGCGCGCGACGAGGGCGGGATCGTCTCCGCGCGGTTCGCGCGCCATGAGGGAGAACGCTTCCGTCAGCAGCCCATCGCCGGTCAGGATGGCCATTCCTTCACCCGCCACCATATGCAGCGTCGGCCGTCCGCGCCGGAGCGTGTCGTTGTCCATGGCGGGGAGGTCGTCGTGAATGAGCGAGTAGGTGTGAATGAACTCGAGCGCGCACGCGGCGGGCATCGCGTTCCGGCGATCACCGCCAACGGCTTCGGCGCTGGCGAGGCAGAGAATCGGCCGCAGCCGTTTGCCGCCGGCCGTGACGCTGTAGCGCATCGCGTCGGCAACCGAGGCTGGGCAGGACGGCGGCGTGGGAAGCGCGGCGAGAAGCGCGGCGTCGATCTCGGAGCGGCGCGACCTGAGGTACTGGCTCAGATCATCGGCGGCGCTCATCGCCGGCCGCGGCCCTCGGTCTCGTCCTCGGCGCCCAGGTTCGCGGGGGCAGGCTTCAGATCGCCGCGCTCGTTGAGAATCTCGATCCGCTTCTCCGCCTCTTCGAGCTGTGCGTGACAGAAGCGGGAGAGCTGCACGCCGCGCTCGTAGAGCTGCAGCGATGTCTCCAGCGGAAGATCGCCCTCCTCGAGCTTCTTCACAATCGTCTCGAGCTCGGCGATCGCCGCCTCGAAGTCCTTGATGGTGGTATCCATATCAGCGGGCAGCTGGCAGCACGCAGCCGGCAGTAAACGGGAGACCCGAGTCTAGCAGCACTAGCCCTGCTGCCTGCTGCCGGCCGCCGGCTGCCGGCCTCCGTCCACGGTGCAGTCCAACTCACCGCGTTCCAGCTTCACGTGCACGCGCTCCCCCTGCCTGACCGTTGCCGCATCGCGGACGATGGCCGAGCGATCCGCATTCCAGCACACCGCGTAGCCTCGCCCCAGCACCGCCAGCGGGCTCAGGCTCTCGAGCCGCGCGGCGCCACCTCGAAGACGCGCGTCAGCCGCGTGCACATGCCGCTCGGTGCCCGAGAGAAGCCTTCCATCCGCCGCGACCAGCCGCGTCCGAATCGTGCTGAACCGCCGGCGCACGTCGAACGTCTCGAGCGTCAGCCGCAGCGCCTGGTAGACCCGCTCGCGGGATGCGACCCGCGCCCGCAGCGCTCGCCGCAGCTCGTGCGCGAGGTCGTCGGCGCGGCGGCCACGCAGCGCGACGCGCGCGTGAAACCCCGCGTATCCCGGCCGCGCCTCGAGCGACCTGAGGCGCGCCTCGACGCGATGCATGCATCCTCTCGTCGCCGTCTCGACGCGGTGAGCCAGGCGATCGATCCGCGCCCAGAATTCATCCTTGCGTGCGACCACCATCTCCGCTGCGTGCGACGGGGTCGCCGCGCGCACGTCCGCGACGAAATCCGCGATCGTGAAGTCGGTCTCGTGGCCGACGGCGGAAATCGTCGGCACCGGGCATCCGGCGATCGCGCGCGCCACGACCTCTTCGTTGAAGGCCCAGAGGTCTTCGATCGATCCCCCGCCGCGGCCGACGATGACGACGTCGACCCCTGCGACCGTGCCGATCGCCGCCATGGCGCGGGCGATGTCGAGCGCCGCGCCCTCACCCTGCACGCGCGCCGGGCGAATCACGATGTGCGCGTTTGCATAACGGCGGCGCAGCACCTTGATGATGTCGCGGACGGCCGCGCCATCGAGCGACGTGACGACGCCGATTTTTCGCGGCAGGGCGGGAAGCGGCCGCTTCCGCCGCTCGTCGAAC
The DNA here is from genome assembly GCA_023265015.1 of Acidobacteriota bacterium. Taxonomy (GTDB): domain Bacteria; phylum Acidobacteriota; class Vicinamibacteria; order Vicinamibacterales; family UBA2999; genus Gp6-AA40. The sequence continues at coordinate 38,159 of JAHFUO010000019.1, forward strand.
AGCCCTTCGCGCGCGAGACGCTCCTTGAGCTGATCGAACGCCAGCTGCAGGGCGCCAAGCCCTTCGGGCTCCAGGTGCTCGCAGACGATCTGGTACTCGCCCTTCGGGTCGTAGACGCCGAGGCGCCCGCGCGCCACGACACGCAACCCATCCTGGGGTTTGAATCGCAGGTAGCCGAGCGCGGATCGGAACATCACGCCCTTGATCTGCGCGTTCGCATCCTTGAGCGTGAAGTACATATGGCCGGTCGTCCACACGCGGCAGTTCGACAGCTCGCCCTCGACCCAGACCTCGTAGAAGCGCTCTTCGAGAATCGCGCGGATGCGGCCGGTCAACTCCGACACCGAGAGCACGCGCCGCGGCTCCGATGCGGGAGGCGTCGGCGCTGCCGCCGCCGCGGGCGCCGCCTCCGGCTCAGGCGCGGGTTCCTCGAACGGCAGATCGAAGAGCGAGTCCATGCACACCTTCAGGCGCAATCAGACGGGCCGCGACAACGCGGGGTCCCCGCCGCGCCCGCCTGCGCGGTGGGGTGCGAGCGGAGCGGCCTGACGATGTTCGAACAACCGCTCCAGTAACTCCTGTTCTGAATAACTGATACGCGTGATCGTCGTCGCGCGCCCGGTCTTGTCGTCGGCCTCGATCACCACGCCGTTCAGGCGCGGATTCCCCGTGGCCGGCTCGAACTTCGACGGCATGGCGTTGAGAAAGCGCGCGAGCGACGGCTCCCTCTCCATCCCGATGATCGAATCATGCGGGCCGGTCATCCCGGCGTCGGTCAGATAGGCGGTGCCGTTTGGAAGCAGGCGCTCGTCGGCGGTCTGCACGTGCGTGTGCGTGCCAATCACGGCCGTGACCTTCCCGTCGAGATGCCAGCCCATGGCGATCTTTTCACTGGTCGCCTCGGCGTGCATGTCGACGATGATGACTCGCGCGCGGTGACGGATCGCCTCGATCTCGCGCAGCACGACCGCGAACGGGTCATCGATGCTCAGCATGAACACGCGGCCCATCACATTGATCACGCCCACCGCGCGGCCGTCGCCGGTCTGCGCCACGTACGATCCGCGCCCGGGCACGCCGGCAGGGTAGTTCGCCGGACGCAGCAGCCGCGGCTCGGCCGCGATGTAGTCGAGCGCCTCCTTCTTGTCCCAGATGTGATTGCCGGACGTCATCACGTCCACGCCCCATTCGAGCAGCGTGTCGCCGATGTCCTTCGTGATGCCGAAACCGGCCGCGGAGTTTTCCGCGTTCGCGATGGTCAGATCGATGTCGTAGTGCTCGACGAGCCCGCGGAGTCCCTTGTGCACGAGATCGCGCCCGGGGCGTCCGATGATGTCGCCGATGAACAGGATGTTCATGCCGTGCGGTCTGTCTTGGCGGTCACGCGGATGCGATGCGCGCGGCCGCGCCGGTCCGCCAGCTTCGGCAGGACGATCGTGAGTTCGCCGGCGCGCACCGTCGCGCGGGCCGCCTGGACGTCGAACGCGCCTTTGAGGCGGACGCCTCGAGCAAAGCGCCCGAACTCTCGCTCGACGAGGTGGAATGTCTGTGGGCCTCTCGGTGCTGGCGGGGCTTTTTCGCCCGCAATGAGCAGGACTCCCGCCCGGAATACCACGCGCACCGCGTCGGGGGAGAGGCCCGACGCATCCATCACGATTTCCACGGCATCGTCGGTTTCGAGCACGTCGACGGGCGGGTGACATTCACCCGAATACGCGCGCTGCTCGTGCGCGAGCGTCGCGGCGAGCTCTTCGAAGATTTCGCGGACATCTTCGGCGAGGTCGCTGACCTCGCCCGACGGAATGAAGGAGAACTGCGCCATAGGCGCGCGGGCGCGCGATGGGACCTATGTTCTCACACCGCGGCGTAACCCCCTATGCTAGGCTGTGAGGTCTATGGACACGAACGACGTTCTGGACCCCGCAGCCAAGCCCGACACGCCGGTGGCGCCCCGGCCGAAAGCCCTGCCCATCGAGAGCCGGTTCTTGTTCGTCGACGTCGCCGCGATGCGCGCCAAACAGC
>JAHFUO010000099.1 GCA_023265015.1 Acidobacteriota bacterium
TGTGATCGGCGCCCCGTAAAGGGGCGCCCTACCAAGGGGGCGCCCTACCTCTCGAACGACTCGCGACGACCGGAATCAGTGAGCCGGATCACGTAGCGCGCGGGATCCTTCCGGAACATCTCCTGCAGCTCGCCGAGGCTCCGCGCCCCGCCGTAGCTGATCGCCGAGCACAGGTGCTTCAGCATGTCGCGGAGAATCGGCCGCACGGATCCGCGCAGCGGCACGGCGATCTCCATCCCTTCCGCCCCCAGCGCCTCGACGTCCGCGGCCTCGAGGTCTTCGACGTCGAGCCGATCGACGATCGCTTCGAGCGACGCCATCCCGCGGAATACCTTGAACGGCACACGCACGGTCTTGTGTGACTCGGGGACGACGACCGGCTTCTGGACGATGTCGCCTGGAGTCTCGGTCGTGCCGGCCAGCGCGCTTCCAAGCATGACCGTGTCGCCGCCAAAGAGCAGCGCCTGCACGAGCGCGCCATCGCGCCTCACGCCGCCATCGGCGATGATCGGGACGCGGCCACCGGCGGCCCCCCGGGACTCGACGAGCGCCTGCACCTGCGGCACACCGAAGCTGGTGTTGAGCCTCGTCGTGCAGCCGCCGCCGGGACCAATGCCGACCTTGATGCCGTTCACGCCGCGCTCGAGGAGAAACGTCACGCCTTCCGACGTGGCGACGTTGCCCGTCACCAGCTGGGCGTCTCCACACTGCTTCCGGAACGCATCGATCGCGCGCGCCATCACGAGCGAATGCCCGTGCGCGATGTCGATGACGATGACGTCGACCCCCGCGCGAATCAGCTCGGCGGCCCGTTCGAGGTAGTCGCCCTTCGCGCCGATCGCGGCGCCGACGCGAAGCCGCCCCTGCGCGTCGCGCGTGGCGAACGGCAGGTCGCGCTGCGTCACCAGATCCCTGGCCGTGACCAGGCCGAGCAGCGCGCCGTCCTTGTCCACGAGCGGCAGCTTCTTGATCTTGCGTGCGCGCATCACCTCTTCCGCCGCCGCGAGGTCGGGTGTGCCCTGCTGCACGATCAGCCGCTCGCGCGGCGTCATGCGGAACGCCACGGTGCCCTGCGAGTGATCGACGAATCGCAGGTCGCGCGCCGTCAAGAGTCCCTGCAGCCGGTTGCGGTCGTCAACGACGACCAGCGTGCCGACGCCGGTCGTCCGCATCCGCGCCGCCGCCTCGGCAAGGCTCGCGCCGGCAGTGATGGTGTACGGATCGGCAATGACGCCATGCTGCTTCCGCTTGACGATTTCGACTTCGCGCACCTGCGGCTCGATCTCGCCGCTGCGGAAACCGCGGTCGATGATGCCGATGCCGCCTTCTTCCGCCACCGCGATGGCCATCTCGGCCCGCGTGACCGTGTCCATGTTGGCCGAGACGATCGGCCGCTTCAGGGTGAGGCCAGTCGAGAAGCGCGACGTCAGATCGATGGCCGCCGGGTCCCGGCGCTCGAGGATGCTGTACTGCGGGTTGAAGAGAAAGTCATCGAACGTGGCGCCGCGAACGAGGTCGATCACGAGAACTCCATTGAAGAATTTACGAATTTACGAATTGACGGATTTGAATTGTCCCATTGCAATTCGTACATTCGTCAATTCGTAGATTCGTCAATCTCAGCGTCCCCGGAGCAGCAGCGCGGCGAAGGCGTAGACAACCGCCGCGCTGCTCAAGGTGGCGGAAAAGCCCCAGTTCATCGCGATGAAGACCGCCAGCGTGGCGCCGACGACGGAGAAGGCGCCGTTCAGGCCCCATCCCCAGGGAATGATGTCGGGCCGATCGGCGGCAACCAGCCGCATGCCGCCTGGAAGCGGCATGCCGAGCAGGATGCCGATCGGAACCAGGATGGCGACCGCGAAGACGATGCGCACGGGCAGCGCCCATGGAACACCGATGTTGATGAGCGACGCCAGCGTGAGCGCGGCAAGTCCTGCGACCAGCATCACGCCGATCAAGGCACGAACCGTCATCGCGCGTACGCGCTCTGGCGCGATCCGCCGGCTGATCAAGCTGCCAAGCCCGGTGCCCAGGAGCAGAGAAAACAAGGTCACGGTGAGCGAGTACACCGGATGCCCGAGGAGCAGGACGAATCGTTGCAGCAGGGCGACCTCGAGGAGCATGAAGCCGGCGCCGAGCGCGCCGAAGTAGGCGAGCCAGCCAGGCCACCCGGGCGCGGGACGCTCGCCGCCGAGGAGCAGCGGGCCGATCACGAACAACACCACGAGCATCGCGGAGATCGCCATCAGCGTCATCAGCGCGCTGAGCCCGTTGCCGAACAGCATCGACCGCCCGAACGCCACCTGCATCTGGTCGCGCAGGCGCGTCGTGTGGAAGAAGAATGGGCGATCGTCGCTGGTTGCCCCGACGTCCAGCGGATACGAAGACAGGAACTGCTCACGGTTGCCGGCGAGGATCAGATGCCCGTAGTCCGCCGTACTCGTGCGGGTATTCCGCATCTCGATCGGCTCCGCGACGGACGGCGGCGGCGGAAGGCCAGGCGCATACACAATCGAGAACCCGAGGTCGGCGCTGACCTCCTGCAGGTGGGCGACCTCCTCCGCGGTGAACGGCTGCTTCTTGAGCAGGAACGTCGCGACGCGGTCGTAGCGGATGATGGCGAGATGCCGCGACGGGTCGAGCCCGCGCGCGGCGCACGCCTCCTGCGCGAGCGACACGAGGCGGAGGCCGTCAAAGACCCAGCGCGTGATCGTCAGCACGCCGCGGTCGCTCAGGTGATCGAGGTACTCGCCAAACGCTTCCCTCGTGTACAGCGAGTTCTCCGTCAGCGTGTACGCGCCCGCGGCCGTCGCGGCCCACGTGTCGACGAGCGATGCCTGGATGACGTCGTACTTCGAGGCGCTCCGCCGCACGAAGCTCCGCCCGTCGTCGATGTGAATCGACACGCGGGGGTTCGCGTAGACACCACCTGAGTAGCCGAGGAAGCGCCCCAGCATCACGTCGCGCGCGATGATCGGATTGATCTCGATGCCGTCGACGTGAGACGCGCCGAAGACCAGCGCCGAGAGGAGATCGCGCCCGCCGCCCGGACCGATGACGAGCGTGGTGAAGCCACCCGGGCGTTCGGCGAGGTGGTAGGCGATCGCGGTCAGCTCGTACCGGAGGTACGACGCATCCGAGGGGTTCCCGCTGCCTTTGAGGATGGGCGTGGACGCCGCGGAATCGATGTCCATGTACAACGACGGTCCGCGCGTGCCGGTGAATCGGGGGCTCAGCGACCAGTCACCATGCGGCCGATCGTACACGGCGATGCGCGAGAACGAGTTCCACTTGCTGAAGAGGATGCGGTCGCCCAGGTGACCCTTGGTGTCGATGACGTCAAAGGGCGCCCTGCCCGCCAGCTGGGCCGCTGCGGCCAGGCCGAACAGCGTGACCGCGATGGCGGAGGTTCGGCCCCGGCGTCCCGGCGGTGCGAATCCGATCGCGGCGGCAATCGAGAGGGCGGCCGCCGTCATCACGACGCCGGGAGCGCCAAGCCAGTTCATCAGCGGAATCAACACAAGACAGCCGCTGGCGGCGCCTATGAGATCCGCGGCGTACAGGACGTTGATCCGGTCGGTCAGCCGGGCGAACGCCAGCGACATGACGCTGCCGCCGGTGAAGAACGGCAGCGCGGCCAGCGCGTAGATCGCCAGCATCAACGCGAGGTTTTCGGGCGAGTAATTCAGGCCGACGCGTATCCGGACAAGAGACGCGAGCGCGATCAGGGTCGCCAGGGCGTGAACGATCGCGGTCAACGACAGCAGCGCCCGCGTGTCCATGCCGGCCAGCTGGCGCCGCGTGAGGTAGACGAGCACGCCGCTCGCGCTCAGTCCGAAGAGCGCGATGGAAATCGCGAGGAACGCGAAGTGGTAATACATCGTGACCGAGAAGATGCGCGTCATCGCTAGCTCGGTCATGAGCAGCGCGGCCGACACGGCCGCAATGCAGGTAAGCGTCGTGCGATCCGTGGCGCGCACGCTGCTCACGGCAACCGTGTCCGTCATGGGCACCGAGTCTAGCAGGAACATCCTTTGCGCTAGAATCGCCGCGTGATCCTGCCTGCCCTCGCGTTGCTCGCCGCGCTCTGGATCGCGCTGCTCGTCGCGGCGCCGATCCTCCCGGTTCAGGTCGCGGCCGCGCTGTACGCGATCGGGTCTCTTCTCTGCCACCAGCGGCCTGAGCGATCGTTTCATCTGATGTCGGCGCAGCTTCCGTTCTGCGCGCGATGCACGGGCATCTACGCCGGCGCGGCGCTTGGCGCGCTCGGCGCCGCGCTCGGTCCGCGGATGTATCGTGTCGCGACGGACGCATCGGCCCGCGCGATCCTTCTCGCGGGGGCGGCTCCCACGGCGCTCACGCTGATCATGGAATGGAGCGGCCTCTCGCCGTTGTCCAACGCGACGCGTTTCGCCGCGGGCGTGCCGCTCGGCGGCGCTGTCGCGCTCGTGGTGGTTCAGGCCGTCGCTACGCTACACTACGAGCGATGCGCGCCACGACGGCCGATCGCGAGCAGTCGGCCACCTACACATATTTGATCTGCGCTCTCGCGTGGGCCATTCCGGGCGCCGGGCACCTGCTGCTTGGCCGCCGGCAGAAAGGCCTCACGTTCCTCATCGCGCTGACGCTGATGTTTGCGTTCGGGCTGTGGCTCGAGGGGCGGCTGTTTCCGATCGAGAGCACCGAGCCGCTGGTGGTGCTCGCGGCGCTGGCCGATGTCGGTATCGGCCTCTCGTTCTTCATCGCGCGGGCGACGGGCGCCGGCGCCGGACATGTGGTGGCGCTGACGTACGAGTACGGCAACGCGTTTCTCATCGTTGCAGGCCTCATGAACATGCTCGCCGTGCTCGATGTGTTCGACATCGCGCAGGGGCGAAAATGATCATTATGCGGCGCGGACCTTGGAGGTCCGCGTGACATCGCATCTTGTGCTGATGGTCGTCTTCGCGCTGTTCGTGTCGGTCGTCTTCGGGACCTTGATGCGCGATGAGCCGGCGGAGCAGCTGCGCTTCGGCGCGCGGCTCTTTGCCGCGTTCGTGCTCGGCGGCATCGCGCTTGGCTGGCTCCTGTATCCGCTACCGTTGTAATGCAAAAGTCAAAATGCCAGCCACGAAGACCACGATGATCGCGAAGGACACGAAACAACGGTTTCGCATTGTGCATTGTGCATTTTGAATGTCCGCCTCATTCGTCTCTGGGGCCCGGTCATCGTCTACATGGCCGTGATCTTCTATGTCTCCTCGTTGCACGAGGCGCCCCTTCCGCCGCAGATCTCGGACACGCAGGGCCACTCGGTCGGTTACATGGGACTGGGCTTTGTCGTCGCTCGCGCGCTGGCCGGCGGCGTTCCTCCGCGCATCACGCTCCGTGAGCTGCTCATCGGCCTCGCGATCGCGATCGGGTACGGAGCGAGCGACGAGTTCCATCAGCGGTTCGTGTCGGGCAGAACAGCGGACCTCTCCGATCTCTATGCCGACGCCGCGGGCTCGGCGATCGCCCTGATCGGCTGTTGGACGTGGGGTATAATTTCGCCGGGCAGCAGGCAGCCTGCAGCTCGCGGCCGGCAGTGAATTCGCCGCCCGCTGCCGACTGCCCGCTGCCGACTGCCTGCTGCCTGCTGCCATGAGCTTTGACAACCTCCTGCTCGAACGTGACGACGCTGTCGCCGTTATCACGATCAACCGCCCCGCTGTCCTGAACGCGCTCAATGCCCCGACGACGGACGACCTGAGACGCGCCGTGCTCGAGCTGAAGCACGATGCCGCCGTCCGCGTGATCATCATCACGGGCGCGGGCGAGAAAGCGTTCGTCGCCGGCGCCGACATCAACGAGCTGGCTGTGCTGAAGCCCGCGCAGGGCAAGGAGCACGCGATCCGCGGCCAGCACGTCTTCGACCTGATCGAGAACATGGGCAAGCCGGTCATCGCCGCCATCAACGGGTTCGCGCTTGGCGGCGGATGCGAGCTCGCGATGGCGTGTACCCTCCGCATCGCCGCCGACACGGCGCGCTTCGGGCAGCCGGAAATCAACCTCGGGATCATTCCCGGTTACGGCGGCTCGCAGCGCCTCTCGCGACTGGTCGGGAAAGGCGTGGCGCTCGACCTGATGCTCACTGGACGACAAGTCAAGGCCGACGAGGCGCTGCAGATCGGCCTGGTCAACAAGGTCGTGCCCGCTGCGGAGCTCATGACCGAGGCGAAGAAGCTTGCCGGGGAGCTCGCCTCGAAGGCGCCCCTCGCGATGCAGTACATCATCGAGGCGGTCAACCGCGGGCTCGAGGTGTCGTTCGATAAAGGACAGTTCCTCGAAGCCACGCTGTTCGGGCTCGTGGCTTCCACCGCCGACATGCGCGAAGGCACGCGCGCCTTTCTTGAAAAGCGCAAAGCGCAGTTCAAGGGCGAGTGAGGCGGGCGAGTCGGGCGAGTAGGGCGGGTGGCGTGGGTGGGACAAATACAGTGGCCCAGGAACTGACCGGCTCGCTCAGCGCTCCAGGCTATCGCTTCGCGATCGTCGTCTCGCGTTTCAACGGGGAGATCACCGAGGGGCTGCTGAGGGGAGCGCGCGCGCTGCTGGCCGAGGCATCGGTCCGCGACGAGGACCTGACGATCGTCCGCGTGCCGGGCGCCTTCGAGATTCCCGTCGCGGCGCAGCGGCTGGCGGAGAGCGGCATCTTCGACGCCGTCATCTGCCTCGGATGTCTGATCAAGGGCGACACCATGCACTTCGAGTACATCGCGGAGGCCGCATCGCGCGGCATCGCCCAGGTCGCGGCCGCCACCGGCATCCCGATCGCGTTCGGCGTGCTGACGACAATGACCGAGGAGCAGGCGGTGGAGCGCGCCGCCGACGGCCCCGGCAACAAGGGGCGCGAGGCGGCAGCCGCGGCCGTGGAGATGGCCACGCTGTTGCGGCAGCTCGATGACGGAGCGGACGCGTGACGGCCGGCGCCGAGCGGCGATCGGCCGCCCGCCCGGTCAAGCAATCGCGCCGCCGCGCCCGCGAGGCGGCGGTGCAGATGCTGTATCAATGGGAAGTGGGGCGCGATCCCATCCTCGAGGTGATGCGGATTTTCTGGACGCACGGGCCGTCAGCGTCTCAGGCGATGCCGGAGGAGCTCCGCGCGTTTGCGACCTCGCTGGCCGGCGGCGTCGCCGCCGCGGTCGCGGACATCGATCCGATGATCACCGAGGCCGCCGAGAACTGGCGCATCGAGCGGATGAACGTCATGGATCGCCTGATCCTCCGGCTGGCGATCTACGAGTTTCTGCACGAGCCCGCGACGCCGGCGAAGGTCGTGATCAACGAGGCGCTCGAGCTGGCGCGCACCTTCAGCACGGATGATTCCGTGCGGTTCATCAACGGGATACTCGACGCGGTCCGCCGCACCCTGCAACGCGCATGAGCACAGTCCAGGAATCCGACCAGGTCGTCCAGCGGCGCGCGAACCTCGACGAGCTGAAGAAGCTCGGCGTCGATCCGTACCCGCACCGGTTCGAGGTGGGCGCGACGATCGAGGCCATCGTCGCGGAGCATGGCGCCCGCAGCGCCGAGGAGCTCGAGGCGCTTGCCCGCCGAAGCCCTGGCGAAGGCGGGGCGCAGGCGCGCACGCGCACCGCGGGGAGGATCCTCGCCATCCGCAGCTTCGGCAAGGCGAGCTTTCTCGTCATCTCCGACGGCCGCGCGCGCGTCCAGGTCTACATCAAGCAGGACGCCCTGTCGGAGCGCGACTTCACGATCTCCAAGCTGCTCGATTTCGGCGACTGGATTGGCGTGGAGGGGCGGCTGTTCCGCACGCGCACGAACGAGCTCACGATCTGGGCCTCGACGCTGGAGTTCCTCGCCAAGTGCCTGCTGCCGCTGCCCGAGAAATGGCACGGCCTCCAGGACGTCGAGATCCGCTACCGGCAGCGCTACCTCGACCTCGTGGTCAACCCGGACTCGCGACGCGTCTTCGAAGTGCGCAGCCGCGTCATCACGGCGACCCGCGAGTTCCTGATCGCACGCGGCTTCCTCGAGGTCGAGACGCCGATGATGCAGCCGATCGCGGGCGGCGCGCTTGCGCGGCCATTCGTCACGCATCACAACGCGCTCGATATGCGGCTCTACATGCGCGTCGCGCCGGAGCTGTACCTCAAGCGGCTGACCGTGGGCGGCATCGAGAAGGTGTTCGAGATCAACCGGAACTTCCGGAACGAAGGCATCTCGACGCAGCACAACCCTGAATTCACGATGCTCGAGTTCTACTGGGCCTACGCGGATTACAACGACGTGATGACGCTGACCGAGGAGATGCTGCCGTTCGTGGCGCAGAAGGCCGTGGGCACCGGGGAGCTGACCTTCGGCGACCACGCGATCTCATTCAAGCCGCCGTTTCGGCGCCTGTCGCTGCGCGAGGGTGCGCGAGCCGCCGCGTCGAAGCGCCTGGGCGTTGAGATCGCGCCCGAGGCGCTGCGGTCGCGCGACGCCGTGGCCGCGCTCGCCTCGAAGCTTGGCATCGAGGTGGCGCCCGGGACTGGCGCGGGGCAAATCGCGGCGGAGATCTTCGACAAGCTGTGCGAGGCGGATCTGATCCAGCCGACATTCGTCTATGACTTCCCGACGGAGGTTTCACCGCTGTCGAAGCAGAAGCCGGACGATCCGGACACGGTCGAGCGTTTTGAGCTGTACATCGGCGGCTTCGAGGTGGCGAACGCGTTCAGCGAGCTGAACGATCCCGCCGAGCAGCGTCGCCGATTCGAAGATCAGCTGAAGAGGCGCGCCGGGGGAGACGAGGAAGCCCACGCGATGGACGAGGACTACATCCGCGCGCTCGAATTCGGCATGCCTCCGGCCGGCGGCGCAGGCGTCGGCATCGATCGGCTCGTGATGCTGCTGACGAACAGCCCGTCGATCAGGGATGTGATTCTGTTTCCGTTGATGAGGCCCAAATAGGTTGGTGGTTGGTGGTTGGTAGTTGGTAGGCTCTAACCACGAACCACCATCCACGAACCACGAACCACGAACCACGAACCACCAACCACCAACCATGTCCTTCGAACTGTTCGTCGCCCTCCGCTACCTCGTCGCGCGCCGCAAGCAGGCGTTCATCTCCCTTATTTCACTCATCTCGGCGATCGGCGTCGCCGTCGGCGTGATGGCGGTCGTCATCGCGCTCGCGCTGATGACGGGGCTGCAGGGCGAGCTGCGCGACAAGATCCTGTCCTCTCAGGCTCACGTCTACGTCTGGAAAACCGGCGGGATCACCGACTACGCCCCGGAGGTGGAGAAGCTCTGCCAGCTACCGGGGGTCGTCGGCGCCGCGCCGACGATCTTCGGCAAGGCGCTGGCGTCTGCCGGCGATGCGCAGGCGTTCATCAGCGTGAAGGCGATCGACCCGGCGCTCGAGCCGACCGTCACCGGGATCAAGGACGCGATGCGGCAGGGGAGCCTGGATGCGCTGGCCAACGAGCCCGAGGATCAGCCGCCCGCAATCCTGATTGGCCAGGACCTGGCCAGGCAGCTCCAGGTGAGGGTTGGTGACTCGATCACGCTCGTCACGCCGCAGGGGACGCTGTCGCCGATGGGGATGATTCCGCGCACGCGCCGCGCGCGGGTCGCCGGTATCTACAACCTCGGCCTCTACGAGTTCGATTCCTCGTACGGATTCGTGTCGCTGCCGTTCGGCAAGCGGTTGATGGGAAAGGATTCTGTCGACCTGATTCAGCTGCGCGTCGCCAGCATCTACGATGCCCCGCGGATCGCCGACGACATCCCGAAGCAGCTTGGGCGGGCGTACGTGGCGCAGGACTGGTCGGATCTCAACGGGTCGCTCTTCTCCGCGCTCTGGCTCGAGAAGATGGCCATCTCCATCACCATCGGCCTCATCGTCATGGTCGCCGCGCTCAACATCATCGCGTCGCTCAT
>JAHFUO010000100.1 GCA_023265015.1 Acidobacteriota bacterium
GCCGCGACGCTCGGGAGCAACCTGACGCCCACACTTCCGCGGACCACGGCTGTGGCGGTGAGCAGCGACGTGACCAGAATAACGTCTTCACTGACCACGCAGGCGACGCCCACAAGCGGCCGGTAGAGATGTTGACCCCTCGAGGTCTTTCGCTGACGGGCGCGGGCTCAGGCGCGCCGCCTCCGGTTCCGGCGCCGCTGCCGGCGCGGAAGACCGCAGGACTCTTCGGTCACGATCCAAACGTTCACCTGTTCGATAGTCTCGCGATCATCATCAAGCACTGGAAGGCCGGGGTCGCGGTCGCCGTTCTCGTTGTCGCCGGGATGATGTACCAGACGTACACGACGATTCCGCTCTATCGCGCGCAGGCGCGCATCCAGATCGACGAAGAGCAGCCCACGGTCCAGAACGATTTCAAGGCACCGTACCTCGAGCACGGCGATCCCGAGCCGTACTACCAGACGCAGTACAAGATTCTGCAGGGCCGCGATCTCGCGCTTCGGGCCGTGCGTCATCTCAAGCTCGATGATGTTCCGGAATTCAACGGCCAGGGTGCGCCGCCGCCGCCGCTGACGCAGATCGTCGGCACGATCACGACGAAGATTTCTGCGCCGTTCCGCGGGGACTCTGGCGCGCCGCGGCGGACGCCCGCCAATGCCGGAACGGAGGGTCAGAAGGCCGCTGCCCTGCTCGGGCGCGTACTGGTCAGCCCCGTCCGCGGCAGCCGCCTGGTGGACCTGTTCTTCGTATCCGCCGACCCGGAATTCGCGGCGCGCGCGGTCAACGTGCTGGCCGAGGAATACGTCAACCAGAACCTCGACTTCCGCCTGCAGAACACCGACAAGACGCTGCAGTGGCTGACGCAGGAAGTCGGCAAGCAGCAGAACGTCGTCCAGGCGAGCGAGCGCATGCTCGCGGAGTACCGCGAGAACCAGAACGCGCTCTCGCTCGAGGATCGTCAGAACATCATCGTGTCGCGCCTCAACCAGGTGAACGACGCGGCCTCGCGCGCGCGCACGGCGCGGATCCAGAAGGAAGCGCTCTATACCCAGGTGATGGCGGCGACCGATCGCGCGAGCCTCACCGCTATTGCCTCGAACCCGTTCGTGCAGACGCTCAAGGAGCGCCTCGGAGATCTTCAGCGCCAAAAGGTGCAGCTGGCGGAGCGCTACGGGGAGAAGTACCCGGAGCTGCAGCGGGTGAACGGGCAGATTGCCGACGCCCAGCGGCAGCTCGATGCCGAAATCGACAAGAACGTTCAGTCCATCAAGGCTGACTACCAAGCCGCGCTCGACGAGGAAAAGCAGCTTGGCAGCGACCTGGAAGGCCAGAAGGCCCAGGCCACCGACCTGAACCGGAAGAGCATCGATTACTCGGTGCTGCAGCGGGAGGCGGAGAGCAACCGCCAGGTCTACGAGTCGCTGCTCCAGCGCGAGAAGGAGCTGCGCGTCGTCAGCAACAGCCGAGCCAACAACGTGCGTCTGCTGGACCGCGCCGCGGTGCCCGGAGGCCCGTTCACGCCGAACACGCCGCGCGCGTGGCTCATGGCGCTGCTCTTCGGGATCGGCATGGGCATCGCCGCGGCATTCACGATCGATTACCTCGACGACACGGTGAAGACGCCCGAGGACGTGACGTGGCGGCTGCATCTGAACTTCCTCGGGCTGGTGCCGAAGGTGCACGGCGAGCGCCACCCGCTGCTGTCAGGACCGGTGCCGCACGACTTCGGTGAAGCGTTCCGCGCGCTTCGTACCGCGCTCGTCGCCAGCAACGGCAGCGATGCGACGCGCCTCGTCGCGATCACCAGCACCCAGCCGCTCGAAGGCAAGACCACGACGGCGGTCAACGTCGCGCTCGCGCTCGCGATCGGCGGCGCGCGCGTGCTCCTGATCGACGCGGACATGCGGCGGCCGAGCCTGCACAAGGCCATTCGCCTGCCGAACGACAAGGGGCTGTCCGAGCTGCTCGCGGGCAAGTGGCGGATGCGAGAGGTCATGCAGCGCTGCGGCGGCGGCGGCCTGAACCTGCTCGTCATCACGGCCGGGCATACTCCAACGAATCCGTCAGAGCTCCTGGCGTCGGACCGGATGAGGGCGTTCCTGCATCAGCTCACGACCGGACCGTTCGACTGGGTGATCATCGACACGCCGCCCGTCCTGGCCGTGACCGACGCGGTGATCCTGGCGCCGCTCGTCCACGCCGTCTCGTTCGTCGTCGGCGCCGAGATGACACGGTGGCGCCTCGCTCAGCGTGCAATCGAGACGCTGCAGGCAGGCCATCCGCGGTCGATTGCGGCTATCCTCACCCGTGTTGACTTCGACCGCAACCGCTACTACTACTCGCGGTATTACGGCCATCAGTACAAGAGCTACTACGCGGAAGCACCGGCCGCCAGCTAGGCGCCGCGCGTCTTTCCTTCCGCTCGCCCTGATCCTGTTCGCGGCAAGTGTGCTCGCCGCGGTCGGCGGCGCCTACCCGTGGGCGACCCTGCCGTGCGTGGTTGTCGCGGCGGTCCTGTTGCTCGTGTCGGGCGCCCGCGTCGCGGCTGATCCGGCCACCCGCTCGATCGATCTCGCGGTGGTGGCGGCGCTCGCGGTCATCGCGGCGCAGATGGTCCCGTTACCACCCGCGATCCTGGCGCTGTCTCCCGCGACTCGACACCTCCAGGACGCGTACGCGCTCGAGCCGCTGGCCGGCTGGCGGCCCATCAGCATTCATCCCGCGGCAACACGAACGGCGCTGGCGCTCGCGCTCGCGGGCGCATTCGTGTTCTGGGCGGCGCGCGAGGCGTTTGCGCGCGGAAGGACCAGCGCCGCGATTCGCCTCCTTGCGTGGGTGGGGTTCGGCTGCGCGCTGGTGTCGCTGGCGCAGCGCGCGACAGCGCCTCGCACGGTGTACTGGGTGTGGCGTCTCGCCGATCCGCGCGCGATGCCGTTCGGTCCCTTCATCGACCGGAATCACCTGGCCGTCTGGCTCGTGCTCGTCATCAGCGTGGTGACGGGCTACCTCACGATGCGCGTCCGGGCCTACATGAGCGAGCGCTCCGGGCATGGATGGCGGGCGACGATCGTGGCACTATCTGACGGCGACTCGCTCGGCATCCTCGGGTGCGTCGCCGCCATGCTCATCACGCTTGCCGCAACGTTGTCGCGATCGGGGTTCGCGGCGCTCGCCGCGTCGGCGGCGATCGGGATGATGCTCGCCAGCCGCGATCGGCGGCGCGGCCTGTGGGCAGGCACCGCCGCCGTCGTGGTCCTGCTGGCGATGGCGGCGTGGCTCAATGCCGAAGGGCTGGTGCAGCGCGTCCAGGGGACGATCGATGCGTCCCCGATCGGCCGCCTGGCGATCTGGCGCGAGACGCTGCACATCATCCGCGACTTCCCCATCGCCGGCACCGGCGCCGGTACGTTTGCCGACGCGATGTTCGTGTACCAGCGGATCGGCAATGAGGTCCTCTTCAACCACGCGCACAACGAATACCTCCAGCTGCTGACCGAAGGAGGCGTGATTCTCCTGATCGCGGCCCTCGCCGGCTGCGTGCTGCTGACCCGCGCCGCGCGCCGGCAGCTTGCCGTGGATCACGGTCCGCATCGGTACATCCGGATCGGCGCGTGCGCAGGCCTTGCCGCGTCCGCTGTCGCGAGCCTGTGGGAAGTCCCGTTGCGCACCCCTGCGAACCTGCTCCTGGCCGCGATCCTCGCGGCGCTCGCCGTGCGCCCGGCGAGGGGAACGGCACCGGCAGAGGAGCCGCCGCCAGCATGAGCATCCGCGTCGGGTTCGATGTCGACGGCGTCATCGCCGATTTCCGCAAGGCGCGGAGGCTGGCAGGTCGGCCTGCACTCAATAGAACCAGTCGACGATCGCGTCGCGCACGCCGGCGATCACCGGCAGCACTTCGTGCAGGACGTCGGATCGGAACGCCACGAGCGTCCCCGCCGCAGGCGGGATATCGGCGATGATCGGCTGTCCCGCCGCGTCCACCCCGTGCAGCCGCAGCGCGCCACCTTCACAGCACGTCAGGAACAGGACGGCAGAGACGCGCCTCGGCAGACCCTCCTCACGTTCCGCATCAAGCCGATCGCGATGCGCCCGGTAGAACCCTCCGGGCGGATACCGGAGGAACCCTGGCCCTTCCATCGTCGTCAATGCGGTGTCGAAGAAACGAGACACGTCCCCGCGAACAGCGTCGAGCGCTCGCTCCACTTCGTCGACGATCGCAGGATCGACGTCCACATCGAACGCGCGTCGAACCCGCTCATCGACGACGTAGCCGTCAACGTAGACCTCGGCGGAGGCGGCACGGCCGGAATCCATCGCCGCCCGCAGGCGCCCGCACGTCGCATCGTCCAGAAAGGCCGGGACAACGAACACCCCGAGATCGTAAAGGCGCGAGAAGAGACACATGACGCGAGCGTTCTTACGACTGAAGATCGACGAAAGGACTGCCCGTCACGATGGCTTCGCAGAGGCGGTCGATGATCGGATGGCCGCCCGGCGCCAGCTCTCGAAATGTCTGCAAGGCAAACGACCGTTCTGACGGGCGCAGCAACGGCACGCGTGTGACGTACCGAAAGAACCAGAGATACGCAAACCGCTCCGCCAGCTCGATCGCGTCCGCCGGGAGGGTGTCATCGAACGTGCGGGCATCGAGCAGGTCGATCATCTCCTGTTTCGAAGCCAGGTCGCGCGTGAAGCCCCGGCTTCGATAGGTCGTGTCTCCGGCGAGCCACGGCCGCTTCCCTCGCACGGCGACTTCGAGCCCGATTCGAGAGGCGTAGGTCATGACCACCTGCGCCATCTCGGCCAGCAGGTAGGAGCTGACCGGGCTTGCTCCTTCCACCAGCGTGATGTTGGCCGGCAGATGTCGGTGACGCCTCAGGATCTCCGGGCCGACCGGCGTACGGGACTGGAGATCAGGAGACGTATTCGTTTCCGACGGATGGGCGCGGACGACGAGATCGATCTCCGGGTGAGCCTCTGCGTATTCGATCAGCGCGAAGAGCCATTCGAACATGCTGGCAAAGCCCACATCGCGATCGACGGCCGCCATGTCCCAGGCGGAGTTTGTGAACGCGACGATCAGCGGCACGCGTGGCCGCAACCCGAGTCGCCGCCGGATGGACTCATGGTCTTCCAGCGGCGCGGGATCGTAAGGATGGGGCCTGATCTCGCCTCGCGCCCATCGGCCGAGGAACTCATGCAGCGTGTGGGTTTGATCACCGGTCAGAGGCTGTCGCGCCGTTGACTTCCACGCATCGTCGAGCGGCAGCAGGGGCGCGGCATCGTTGTGACTGAACACGAGCCCGTCGGGGAATGTGGGCTCGGTGTCCCACGTCACGACGTGGATACGGCGCAGGCAGGCGATCGCGCAGAGACACGCCGACGGCAAGGTCCTTCCGCTGCCGGTGACGACGATATCGGGTTGTTCGCGGTCCAGGAGGCGGCTGGCCAGCCATACGAGCAGCACCGCCGACACGAGCCATCGGCGATACGCAGGATGGTGCTCCGGCCCGAAAACAAACCCTCGATAGTACCGCTGGAGCTCCCGCGCGGCCAGCCGGCCCACGCTCACGCCGTCGACGACGAGCGGCGCCAATTCATGGTCCGGGGTCTGCGCGACCAGCCGCTCCGCGAGATCCCGGTCTGAATTGGAGACCAAGTGCGTGAGCCGCGCGAAGTCGAATCCGAATGCGTCCTCGTACCGCGCCAGCCACCCGGCGCATACGCCGCACGGCGGCCGCTCGCTGCCGCCAAGGTTCATCTCGCAGAGCGGCACCAGCCCATCGCACAGGATCCCGTGAACCAGATGTCCTCGCAGCCGCAGCGCGGCGGCGAGGCTGTACTCGACTTCCAGCCACGGCGGGACCTGCTGGAGCGCAAAAACCAGGAGACGCTTGCGGCCCGGCCGGTTCCTGTTCTCTTCCGCGGTCCGGTCCAGGTAATCCTGCTCCCGAACACGCAAGCGTCTGATCGAGGCGGCCCAATCGTGCTGCCGAAGTGCGGCATCCCCGCGCTTGAGCAGCAGTTGCGCGGGCTCAGGAAGGCGGCGTACGGCCTGCCGGAGCGGAGACGGCCACTGCATCAGGATTTCGACGCCTTTACAAGGACCAGCGGCGCAATGTCGAGTAGAAGAACCACCGTTGTCTCAGGGTTCGGCCCGGGTGCCCTGAAAACTTGCGCATTCGGTAGAGCAGCGAATAGAGGCGGTCGCGCGGAATCCCGCATCGCCCTCTGATCATCCGCTGAACCGCGCTCATGTCACGGAAGCGCTGTTTTCTCAACCGCGCGCTGCCGCTGATCGAAGCGGCGTGAATCCGATGGACAGCCAGCGGCTCATCGATGGAGTGGAACGCCGCGCCGGCAAGCGCCATGTCGGCCCACAACTGCATGTCCCACGCGGTTTGACTTTTCTCGTCGAAACCGCCGACGCGCTGAAACATGCGGCCACGAAAAAACGTGGCGGGCTGCACGAGCACGCACGCACCGTACGCAAATCGCGTGAAATCCCACCGATCGCTGAAGATGCGCATCCCCAGCTTACTGGATGCCCTCGCCATGAAGCCGTGCCCGGACACCACGTCGACCTCGGGACGGGTTCGGAACTCGTCGGCCACTCTGGTCAGGCATCCCGGCAACAGGAAGTCGTCCGCATTCAGGAATCCGAGAATCTCACCCGTGGCATGCCTGAAGCCCTTGTTCAACGCATCTGCCGGTCCTGCATCTTCTTCGCAGATCCAATGAGCGAGCCACGGTGCGTACCTCCTGATCGTCTCGACGCTGCCATCGGTGGAGCCGCCGTCCACGACGATGACCTCGAGACCCGGATAGTCCTGCAGCAGCACCGAGCGGATCGCCTCTTCGAGGAACGCGCCCTGGTTGAGCGAGGGCATGACGATGCTGATCCGTGGCCAGCACCGGCCGTCAGACGTGTTCGTGGGAGACGATCGAGTTCCCTCGATCCACGGCCACCCGGCTTTCGCCGGATGCGCGGGCGGGAGCTCCCTCAGATGCGGACACTGCATGGAGGTTCCAGTCGTCAATGATAGTCCGGTACCACGCGAGATAAGAGTCGGTCTGCCGTGTCGAATCGAAGCGCTCGCGGGCATCGTTCGCCGCGTTGCGCGCGATGAGGCATCGAGCCTCGCTGTGCGCCAGCAGCGCGAGCACGCCATCGGCGAATGCCCCGGCGTCTCCGGCGGGAACGAGGATGCCGGTCGCGGCTTCCAGTCGTGTGAGCGCGTTGTCACGAACCGCATCGACGGGCGCCGATCTGATCTGCTCGGGGATCCCGCCAACGGCTGTCGCCACCACAGAGGTTCCGCAGGCGAGGGCTTCGAGAATCACGTTTGGAAACGTGTCCGCGCGTGCAGCATGCAGGTAGACGTCCGCTGCCTGGAAATATCGAGCCACGGCCATCGGGCTTGCTTGGTATCCGACGCTGCGCACGTCCGTCCCGGCTGCCCCGCGAAGCCGAAGGGTTCGCACCGCGGCATCGTCGCCGAGCACGAGGACGCAGGTGTCTGGCCGGCCGCTGCGCGCGACAATCGATCCAATAGCCGATCGCAGCGTCTGGTGATCTCTCCACATGCCGCCGCGATGACCGGTCGTGACCAGCAGCACTGCCGCATCGGGGGAAATACCCAGCGCCGCGCGAGTGGAACCCTTGTCGGCGGGCCGGAACACCGACAGATCGACGCCGTTCGGAATCACCCGGGCTTGCTCGATGGCGGGCGCGAGCATCGAACGCTCCACCTTGTCGAGCAGCCACTGGCACGGGGTCGCGACGTACAGCCGGCTCTGTGCGTAGATGCTCCGCTTGCGAGCCCAATTGTGCGCGGTGGCGTCACGCCGGATGGCTGGATCGATCGAAAGATCCGGACATTCGCCGCAGCCTGTCTTCCACCGGTCGCAGTCGAACGAATGTGCGCAATGTCCGCTGAGCGGCCAGGCGTCGTGGAGTGTCAGCATCGTCGGCACCTGCCGGCTGAGCCATGGAAGCGCGCGCAGGTCGAAGTAGCCGCCGTGGAGGTTGTGACAATGCACGAGATCGGGGCGCGCAGGAAGCAGGTCCAGGACGCGGTAAGTGCCGGGAAACTCGAAGTCTTCCCGGCCTCTCCATTGATCCAGGAGCGCTCGAGGACGGGTGGCAAGTCGAAGCGACCGGCCCAGCAATCCCCATCCCCTGCCGGGCGACCGACTCGCCATCTCTTGGAGTTGTCTCTGGAGGGCCAGATAGCCCGTCACGCGGTAAAAAGCCCCGTCGTCCTCGGGGATGACGAAGACGTTCGGGTCGTCGCTGGTCTTCCGCCCGACCGCCTGCCAGACGAGACAGCCACTGTTCCGATAGCCTCGCGTGAGACTGCCGGCGACCGACGCAGCACCGCCTCCGGTCTCGCTCGCCGAGACTTGCAGAATGCGGAGCGGCCTCACACCGGGGGCAGACGTACGCATGCTCATTCCCGCTCGTACACCTCGTACTGGCCGATCCGGTCAAGGAACCGAAGGCGGCCCGGCAGAGGAACATCGAAGTAGTACGCTGGAGCTGCCGACGGCGGAGAGACTTCAACAACGCGATATTCATCCTGAGCGGAGAGACCTTCCACGCATCGGTTGAGATTCGAAATCCCGCGCGGATATTTGAGAAGGGCGTCGAACTCTTCCCCGATCTTCCAGCGGACGTCAGCCACCCTCCACGGAGGCGCGGACGGTTCATCGTCGAAGAGCCGATACCCGATCACGGCTTGCGTCCTGCCTTCAGATTGGAGCCGCCTCGCCAGGTAGTCGGCCACCTGAACCTCGACCGCATCACGGCCGGACCATCCCTCCTGATGCCACGCCTCCACTCTCGACACGACGAAGGGATTGATCAGAATCAGCATCGCGATCACCGGAGCACCCAGCCAGCCGGTGAGTCGAGCGGTCCGGCCGCTTATCGGCGGCAGCGTGACGGCAACAAACGCGAGAACGATGACCTGAAGGGGCCACAGCCCAAACAGTCGGTCCTCGCGTCCCGGTTCGACGACCAGCAGCAGGACCACCCACGGCACCACGAGCGCAACGGCCAGCACCTGCGGCGCACACGATGCCGAATCGAGCCGGCTAGCGAGGGTCTTGAGACGTCTGGCGATGAACCGTCTCGTCAAGAGCGCTATTCCGCCCAGCGCCGTCAGCCCTTGCAGGATCCGTATCGAAGTGATCGCGAACAACCCCAGCCGCACCCGTGAACCGAGAACACGGTCGATCACCTCGTCGTTGGCAACAACGGCCCATATCAACAGGCCGATCGCCGCCACGGTCGGCCACGGCCGGGAGTACAAGAAACGCGTCGCACTGTCACGCGGGTCGGACCGAGCGCGACCCGGATGAAGGCTCAACACGATGAGGCCGGCAATAGTCAGGGCCAGCAGCGCCAGCCTTGCGCCGGGAATGAGCCCCTCGAAATTGCCGACCAGACCGCGGGTGGCCGCCAGAACGCGACCGCCGGACCAGATCACGAAGCGAGTCGTGCGAGTGGTCGGCCCAGGGTTGTCCGCCGCCGGCTGGATGGACGCACCTCCCCATCGGCGCAGTGTCAGCGTCGAATCGCACCGTGTGTTGGAATAGCCCGCCGGGGTGAGGTCCTGAACCAGCAACTGAGATCGGATGTCAGCGAAGCCGCGTGCCGACTCGAAACGAAGATAGGGAAGCCAGATCAGGAGGGCGACAGCGACGCCGAGCGCCAGTGGCCGAAGGTGCACGGGAGGGCGATAGAGAATCCAGACCACCGGGACCATGACCGCGGCCGGCGCGAG
>JAHFUO010000101.1 GCA_023265015.1 Acidobacteriota bacterium
CGTCAGGTCGACGCCGCCGCCACCACCGCCGCCACCACCACCGTCGGCAAAATTGAAAAACAGCGAGCCGTCGAGAAAGAAGTCTCGCTTTTCGGGGAAGAACAAGGAGAAGCGCGTGAGGTTCGTCTGCCGCTGGTCGACCTCAGCCTGCGCGAAGTCGGTGTTGACGGTCAGGTTGGCGCGCAACCCTGGCGTGACGTTGTAGAACAGATCCACGCCCGCGCCGGCGTCGTGGTTCGTCCGGGTGTTGGCGCGTCCGGGCGTCGCCTGCGACGTGCCGACCAGGTACGGCTTGATGTCGAGCCCGAGCCCTTGCGTCACGTCGCGAATGCCTGTGACGTAGCCGGCGTTCGACATCCGCCGGAGCCCCTGGTTTCGGGCCCATCCCATCCAGAGGCTCTCTTCATTCTTCCGCCGCACGGTGCGCTGGAAGTTGATGCCCCACGTCTCGCTGCCTGGATTGAAGTTGAGGGTACGGAATGGAATGGCGATCTCGAGGGTCCACCCGATCTCACTGCGGCGGGCGCGGGCGTTCCAGATCCCGTCCCACTGTCGGTTGCTGGCGTTCGCGGCGCCCTGGAGCGCGTCGGCCATCAGTCCCGACGGATTCATCTCGAAGAAGTAGCCGGTGCGGCCGTCCAGAAACGTGTCGATCGTCCACTGGAAGCGATCGTCGGAACCGAGGCCGCCGTCACGTCCGCGCTGAAAGCCCAGCCACTTGTCCGGCTCGGAGTCGAAGCAGGTCACGCCCATGTAGAGCGTGTCCTTGTCGTACACGATCCGAACCTCGGTCGGCTCGGTCGCAGGTTGTCCGTTGTCGGGGTCCTGCTGCCGGAAATCCCCGGCCGGCGCGGCGCGTTTCCACGCCGGCTCGTCGAGGATGCCGTCGAGATCTATGCGCTCTTCAATCTCGAGACCGAGCGCCGTCATGGTGCGCGTCTCCGATACGCTGCCGCCCTGCGCTGCAGGGGACGAGGGTGACTGCGCGACCGCCAGGCCGGACTGTGCTCGCGCGTTGATCGACACGCACGCACACAGCAGCAGTACAAGGCTCCATCGCAACGTCATAACTCTTTGTATCTACGATTCCTTCTCGAGGAACGTTTACCTACAGTTCCTTTTCGAGGCGCGCCACGAGGATGTCGAGTTCTATTGCAACGGCGCGGACGGTATCCGGTTGGCTTAGGTCGACACCCGCGCGGGCCAGCAGGTTCATCGGTAGTCGCTCCCTCCGGCACGCAGCAGGGCGAGGTATCGATCGACCGCATTCGCGCGCTCTCCGGGCGCCTTCGAGCGGACGCCCTGCATCAGCCGGGCAGTCGATGCGAAGCACGTCGCGTACTGGTAGACGTAGTGCGGCGTGCTGAAGAAGTGGGTAACGCCTGCACCGTGAGCATGTCCCTCGTGTACTGAGCCGAACCGCCGTCGGCAGCGCGCCGACTTCTGCATTAACCCACGGACTCGGCAGGCTCGTCCTTACCCCGTGCGACCGGCATGGCAGGCCCGCCGCCCTGTTCTTACGCAGGGAGCATGCTGATCGGCTGTTGCTCACCTGGTTCGCGAATAACGGTTGCTCTCGCGCGTCCCGGTCGCCTGGGTGTTCGCCTCTGCCGCCTTCGTGTAGAGCGACTGTGTGCGGGCCAGCGTTCGCCGGATCGCGTCGAGCAGTCTCTCAGGCGCGCACGGCTTGACGAGTACTTCGACGCAGCCCGCTTGTATTGCGCGCTGACGCGCCGAAGGATGAGTAAGCAGCGCGTACATTTCGCGTGTATCAGCGTGGCCGTCCACAGCACGGTGAGGTGACCACACGCAGCGACCGAAGCCATTCACGCACCTCACCGAGTGAACAAGCGGCACGTGCGCATCAGGTGCGCTGACCAGCGAAACTGCTGTCAGAACTCTGGATGCGTGACCGCACCGTCCTTGGTCACGTTCGACTGTAGAGGAGCGTGGCTCGCTTTGAAATCGGGTGAACGGGGTATTCGGGCTGGCGAGAGCCTGTAGTTGCGAAAGCCCATGGGCTACCTGGCACGAGCGGCGCGCCTGACGCTCGCGCAAATGCCCGCACGTGCGGCTCTAACGAATCACGCCCTTGCGGACGGCGTACAACACCATCTCGGCGGCGCTGTGGACGTCCAGTTTTTCCATGATGTGCGCGCGGTGTGTTTCGACGGTGCTCACGCTGAGAAAGAGGAGTTCGGCAATCTGTTTGTTGCTGCGCCCTTCGGCGATGAGCTGGAAGACCTCGCGCTCTCGCTCGGAGAGCGCATCATAGCGATCCGTGATGCCTCGCTCCGCGAGGTGACGCACATATGCATCGAGCATCGTCTTCGCGATGGCGGGGCTGAAGAAGGACTTGCCTTGGGCGACCGCCGTGACCGCCTGTGTCAGGTCCGTATCCGCAGAGTCCTTGAGGAGGTATCCGGCGGCCCCGGCCTGCATGACCTGCGTGATGTACGCTTCGTCAGGGTACATGCTCAAGACCAGCACGCGCACCTCTGACGCTCGGCGGACGATCTGTCGTGTGGCCTCGATGCCATTCAGCAGGGGCATCGCGATATCTACGATCGCGACGTCTGGCTTGAGTTCGAGTGCGTGGCGCACGGCCTCTCGGCCGTCGCCCGCTTCGGCCACCACCTCCCATTCGGGCCGTGCCTCAATCAACTTTCGCAAGCCTTGGCGGACCAAGGTATGGTCGTCCGCCAGCAAGATGCGCAGCTTGGCCATCTACCCGTCCTGCTCCGCGACCGATGCCGACGAGCCGGCGTGGCGCTCGATCACGCTCGCGTCGGCGTCTGTGAATTCGACGGCGATCGGAAATTCCGCAGTCAGCCGGGTGCCTTTTCCGAACTTGCTTTCCATCCGGAACGTCCCGCCAAGTCCAGACACCCGTTCTCGGATGCCGATCAAGCCGAGTCCGCGCGGGCTACCACCCGCGGTAGCTCTGCGCTTGAGATCGAAGCCCGTTCCATCATCTTCGACAGTGAGCAGGAGTGAGTGCGGCAGTCGCTGGAGAAACACGCGACATGAGGTGGCCTGCGCATGCTTGGCCACATTCGTGAGCGCTTCTTGGATGATGCGATACGCGCAGATCTCGACGTCCGGGCCCATCCTCGCGTCCATCCGGTCCTGCGTGAGCTCGGCCCGAATGCCCGTGCGCTGTGCGAAGCTCCGGAGGTACCAGACCGTTGTCTCAGCCAGTCCTAACTCGTCGAGCGTAGTGGGGTGCAGGAGCTGGGACACGTCCCTGACCGCCTGGAGCGCCCGATCCGTGATGGACCGGGCTTCGGCCAACGAGTCCGCCGTCTTGCCGGACGTCCCCGCACTGTGTTGGGCGATGGACAGTTCGATCTTGATGGCCGTCAAGGCCTGGCCGATCTCGTCATGCAGTTCCCTCGCAATCGTCCGCCGCTCGTCCTCTTGCGCGTGCACGAGCTTGGCGGAGAGCCGTTCCAGTTCGGCTTTCCGTTCCACCTCGTGCACGTGTTGCTGCCGAATCTGCGATTCCAGCCGCCCCGCGTAGCGAGTGGCCCCAAATGCGACGGCCAGACCCAGCACGACCACGATCCCACTGATGCCCCAGATCCGGCGTCGCAGGTCCCGGTACAGCAGCGCCGTCGCCGCGTCCTGCCGCTGAAACGCGTCCTGATTCAAGGTGCGGATCTGTTCCGCGATCTGGATGATGGTCCGGCGTTTCTGGACCCCCTGATCACGAAGGAACGCCTGCGCCTGCGCGGAATTTCGAGTGCTCTCCGGCGTGATTACGGGCATCATCGCGTCCCAATACTCATTGAGTTCGGTTCGGAGATGCGTCCAGTGCTCGCGCTCAACTGCGGAGACGATGTCCGGTACGTATTGCTGAAGCGCTCGTTCGATCTGCGTGCGGACGTTCTGCAGCTCTCGTCGATAGAACAGTGCCGCATCGGGGCGCGGATCCAGGAACGCGTCCCGAAGGTACACGGACCCGAGCAACACCTGCGCATTCACCGTGAGGAGCAACTCTTCGCTTTGCGCTAAGTGCGCGTGAATCGTCGAGGCCCGAGTCTCCACGTCTTTGAGGCGCTGGTCG
This sequence comes from Acidobacteriota bacterium, assembly GCA_023265015.1. GTDB lineage: Bacteria > Acidobacteriota > Vicinamibacteria > Vicinamibacterales > UBA2999 > Gp6-AA40. Next base: position 4,070 of record JAHFUO010000101.1, read on the forward strand.
AGGTTGTAACCCAACACGAACCACAGCGTGAAGATCGCGAGAAACCCAACCAGCAGCGCGCCACGAATCGTCAAGCGCTCGAAGCCGTCCGCACCAAGCCGTCGTCGCAGTGCTCCCAACACGTAGGCTCCCTACCTTCCTTGACGCCATCTTAGCGCTGGGGCTGAGCATCGCCCAACTTCAGCGCCCTGAGGTCTCATGGATCTTGCGACGTCAAATACAGGCTTCGCCGGATACCACAGATCTCGCGGGTCTGCGAGAGTGGTGCGTATCGGATGGACACAGACCGCAGGCCAGTCCATCCGCAGAAAGGTATCTACACCATGTTTTCTCGCACCGGAATGTTCATCGTAGGCGGGCTCTTACTGATCACATTGATGCTGACCGTGTACAGCATCGGGGATGTTGCAATCGAACGCTGGTTTGGGTAACGCGCCGCACGTGCGTCGCGAATCGAGGTTCCGGCTCGAGATGCTCGTTCTCGGGCTCCGGCCTTGTTCGTAACGGAATACCGTGTCGACCGGATACCGCGCTCGGCGGCACGCGTCTACACTTCGAATCGGGAGACCAGCGAGCACGGGAGGGAGCGAAGCCATGGGAGCGCAGATGGGAGCGGCGTGGTGGCCACGCACGAGCGGTTGGGGCTCAGCGCGTTGGGCGCGACATCGCGACGAGGAGCACGTGCGCCAATCGACGCGGAGACGGATCGTGGTGTTTACCGATCCCGACACGCTTCGCGACGAACGGGTCAGCCCGCTGGCCGAGACGCGCGACGCGCTGAATCACCTCGCCAATCGAGGCGTCGCGGTGGTGTTGTGGGGCAACGAGACCCGCGCGGAGTTGGAGCTGATCCAGGACGACCTGTGCCTGCGGCATCCCTTCATCAGTGAAAACGGCGGTGGGTTGTTTCTTCCGTCGGGGTATTTCCCCGCGATGCGTGTCGCCGCCCGCCAGGTGGGTGGGTACGACGTGGTCGAATTCGGTCGCCCGTGTCACCACGTTGCTGACATCTTGCACGACATAGCGGACAAGCTCGGGATTCGGGTCATCGGCTTCAGTGACATGTCTGTCCAGCAAGTCGCCGACGAGTGTCAGTTGTCGCTGTCGCAGGCGCGGATCGCCAAGCTGCGCGAATACGACGAGCCGTTCCGCCTCGCGGATCCGCGACCAGCCGTCCAAAGCCGCTTGTTCAGTGCCCTGCGCCGCGCGGGTCTGCGGTGCTTCACCCACGAACGCTATCACCACGTAACGGGCGTCACGGACAAAACGGAGAGCGTCCGCATGTTGACGTCGTGGTACCGGCACGCGTGGACCGACGTGCTGACGGTGGGTCTCGCCAGGGAGACTGCTGAGACCCGCCTGCTTCAGGCGGTCGACATTCCCTTCGTGGTCCAGAGCGCGTCGATAGACGCGGCCCGCCTCTTACGCAAGGTGCCCACCGCTCGGTTCACTGAGGCGTGTGGACCACAGGGTTGGAGCGACGCGATCTGGCACTTAGTGAACACAGCACCCGGCACGCGATAGCGGGTGTCGAGGAGTGATGGGTGATGATTGTGCCAGAGGCCATTGAAGCCTTGCTGCAACGCGTTCGCGGCGAGCATCTCGAGATGCCCGGACTGCGCCTGACGCTGGCGCAAGCGGCACGGCTCTGGGACCTCGACCGCGCGACGTGCCAGCTGCTGATGCACGCGCTGACGCACGCGAGGTTTCTGGCTCGGACTGCGGACGACGCGTATGTCCGGGCGGATTCCTCGCCAGGAAAACAGCGCATCCCTGACTCGGTGCGCTCCGGCGATGGCGCCGCGTCGATGGAGCGGGCAGTTGCGCGATCGCCGGCGACGGTGCCGTGATCAGTCGGCCCATGCTCAGTCGGCCGCTCCGCAGGCTGACAGCCACGTGGTTCCTGATGTTCGCCACCGTCGCGTCTTTCGGCATCGTCGTGTCGCAGACGGTGCGTCCGATCGTCTTCGTCGTGCCCATTGAGGGACGATTGACCTGGGCCTCGCGCCGTCCCTGGCGCGGATGATCCGTGAGGCGGAACGGGCGGGTGCTGCCGCAGTGCTGCTGGACATCAACACCTTCAGCGGACGCGTCGGCCGGCGTCGGGTGACTGCCCGGCCGCCGCGCCGGACTGCGCCCGCGCGCTGCTCCCAACGGACACGGCCATCAGCAACACAAGCGCCGATCGGAACGCCATCAATCCCATCTGACTACAGCTCGTTTTCGAGACGTGCGACCAGCGTCTCGAGCCCTGTGGCAACGGCCCGGACGGTATCCGGTTGGCTCAGGTCGACGCCCGCGCGGGCGAGCAGGTTCATCGGATAGTCGCTCCCGCCGGCACGCAAAAGATCGAGGTAGCGGGTCACCGCTTCCTTCCGCTCGCCGGCCCTTGTCGACCGGACCCCCTGCATCAGGCGCGCGGTCGATGCGAAGCACGTCGCGTACTGGTAGACGTAATACGGCGTGCTGAAGAAATGCGGAATACGCGCCCACGTCACGCGCGAGACCTCCTCGTCGTCGATGACGTCGCCGTAATACGCGCCGAGCAGCGACACGTAGATCGCGTTCAGCGCGTCCGCGGTCACGGGCTGGTCCTGCTCCACGAGCCGGTGCGCCTGCAGCTCGAAGTCGGCAAACATCACCTGCGTGTAGAACGTGCTCGTGATGCTGTCGATCGCGTGCTGCAGCAGGACGACGCGCTCGTCGCGGCTGTTCGCGCGCTCGAGCATCAGGTCGAGGAACAGCGCCTCGTTGAGCGTCGACGGCACCTCGGCCACGAAGATCGTGTACCCGGCGTAGACGAACGGCTGCGTCTGGTGCGACAGCAGCGTGTGCATCGAGTGGCCCATCTCGTGCGCCAGCGTGAACACGGCCTCGAGCGTCTCGTTGTAGTTGAGCAGCATGTACGGATGCGAGCCGTACACCGGCGCTGAATAGGCGCCGCTCTTCTTGCCGGTGCTCTCGAACACATCGATCCATTGCCCGTCGAAGGCGCGCCGCACGTTCTGCTGGTAGTCGCTCCCGAGCGGCGCCACGGAATCGACGATCCACGCGCCAACCTCATCGTACCGATACCGCACGGTGTGCTCGACCAGCGGCACGAACACATCGAATAAACGATAAGTCGACGTACCGAGCACGCGCCGGCGCAGCCGGTGATACCGCCGTAGCGGCTCGACGCCCAGCTTCGTCGACGCGATCAGGTTCTCGACGACCGACGTAGGGATGTTGTTGCCGTGCAGCGCGGCGTCGAGCGTCGAGGCGTACCCGCGCGCGCGCGCATGGAACCAGTCGCGCTGCAGCACGCCGTTGTAGAGCGCCGCATACGTGTTCTGGTTGTCGGCAAACGTCTGATGAAACGTGCGGTACGCCGCGGCGCGATCGTCCTGGTTCCGATTGGTCTCGAGCAGCGCGCGGTACTGACCATACGTCAGCGTGACGTGGCTGCCGCTCGCAAGCGTGAGCAACGGGAATTTCGCGTCGGCGATGGTCAGCGCCGAGTAGCTGTCGTGCGGCACGCTGTCGAAGCGTCCCGCATACGACATCAGCTTTTCGCCCGGCGCGTCCAGCACGTGCTCCTGCTCGTGGAACAGGCTCTCGATCGCGAAGCGGTACACCGCGAGGTCCGCGTTCCCGTCGAGCCAGCCCCGCACGGCCTCGAGCGGGATCGCCAGGAGCTCGGGGTTGAACCAGGAGCTCGCCTGCTGCTGGCGCGCGAACAGGATCTGCACCTGCTGGCGCCGCGCGTTGGTCTCGTTGTCGCGCTGATCCTCGTCGTAGTGCAGCGATGCGAAATACCACACGCGGTAGCTCAGCGCTCCCATCTCGTCCATCGCCTTGAACGAGGCGAGCAGGCGCGAGGCGCCCTGCGCCAGGGTTCCCTGGAACGACGTGAACGCCGCGATCGCGGCATCGAGCTCCTTGTAGCGTGCCGACCAGTCGTCCCACGTCGCGCAGATCGACGTCAGATCCCACTTGTAGCGGGGCGGGATCGCGTCGCGGATTGGAAGGGACCCGGGCTCAGGACGGAATGTATCGAGCGGCGGCATCCAACGATCTTAACGTGAGTGCGCGAGCAGCAGACTCTTCAGCGCGCCGTAATCGACCGGCAGCGCCTCGCTGTGACGCGGACGCGTGAGCGCCTCGGCCAGCGCCGGCGGCAGCGGAATCGCCTCCCCGATCGCCGGCTCGACGACTTCCCGGAACTTGGCCGGATGCGCGGTGGCGAGAAATGCACCCTGGGCATCCGGGCCCGCGTCGGAGAGGTACTGCTGCAGCCCGAGCCAGGCAATAGCGCCGTGCGGGTCGAGCAGATACCTGTGCTGTCGATACACCTTCCCGATTTCGGCAACCACGGTCGCATCGTCGAACGCCGCTCCGACGACGTCACACCGCAGCGCCTCGAAGTTATCGCCGTACATCGCAAGCATCCGCTCGAAATTGCTCGGCGCGCCCACGTCCATCGCGTTGGCCACCGTCCTCACGGACGCGCGCGGCCGGTACTCCCCTGAACGGAGATACTGGGGAACGACATCGTTCGCGTTGGTGGCGGCGACAAACCGCTCGACGCGAAGGCCGATCCGCCTCGCGATGAGCCCGGCGGTGAGATTGCCAAAATTGCCGCTCGGCACGGAGACGACGAGCCCTCGTTCGCGCCCTGTGCTGTCGTAGGGGCCGGCTTTCTTGTCCGCCGAAGCGCCAGGCGCGAAGGCGGAAGCCGGCCCAAGACTGGCAAGAATGAAGTAATAGAACACCTGCGGCAGCAACCGCCCCAGGTTGATTGAATTCGCCGGCGTCAGCCAGACGTGCGCGCGGAGATCGTCGTCCGCGAACGCCTGCTTGACGAGCCGCTGGCAGTCGTCGAACGTGCCGTGGACAGCGACCGCGATGATGTTGTCGCCGAGCGAGGCCATCTGCGCTTCCTGGACGTCGCTCACCTTTCCTTCCGGGTACAGGACGACGACGCGCGTGTCCGGAACGCCGTGGAACGCCTGCGCGACGGCGCTGCCGGTGTCGCCGGAGGTGGCCACGAGGATCGTCAGCGGGGTGCCGTCCGTGAAGTGATGCAGCAGCCGCGCCTGCACCCGGGCACCCACGTCCTTGAAGGCCTTCGTCGGGCCATGAAACAGCTCGAGCGCCCACACGTTCGGGGTGATCTGAACCAGCGGGATCGGAAAATCGAGCGCATCCCGCACCAGCGCGGCCAGGGCCGGCGCCGAGATTTCGTCCCCCAACAGATGCGACCCGACGATCGACCCGATTTCGACGATGTTCCCGGCGGCGGCCCGGATGGCCTCCAGCTTCTGGGTCGGAAGCGGATCCAGCCGCTCCGGCATGTACAAGCCGCCGTCAGGCGCCGTACCGGCAAACAGGGCGTCGATGAACGGCACCGCGGGCGACGCGCCGCGGCTGCTGATCCATTTCATGCGGTTTCCGGCTCCGGACGAATCGGCACCGGCCGTCCCTTGTCGTCGACCGCCACCAGGATGACCTCCGCCTCGGTCACCTTCACCCGCTCGCCGCGCCCGATTCCGCGCCGTGCGGCATCCCAGCCCCAGCGCTCGGCCTCGACCTCAACCCGGACGGTGACCGACGTCCGCCCGACGCGGACCGTCTCGGTGAAAAAGCTCACGACGTCGCCCGTGAAGACCGGCTCGTGGAACTCGAC
>JAHFUO010000020.1:0-9739 GCA_023265015.1 Acidobacteriota bacterium
GCAGATGGGCGCGGCGAATCCCCTCTGGGGAGCGCCTCGTATCCACGGGGAATTGGGCAAGCTCGGTATCGACGTCTCAGAGCGGACCGTCTCGCGGCTTCTGCGGCGACGTCGTCGTCCGCCGTCACAGACCTGGCGAACGTTCCTGACGAATCATTCGTCCCTGGTGTCACTGGACTTCTTCACCGTGCCGACCCTCTCTGGACGTGTGCTGTTCGTGCTGGTGCTGCTGTCCCATCATCGTCGGCGCATCGTCCATCTCGGGATCACGGAGCATCCCACGGCCGGGTGGACGGCCCAGCAGATCGTTGAGGCCTTTCCGGATGACACCGCCCCGCGCTGGCTCTTGAGGGATCGCGACGCCATCTATGGGGATCTGTTCCGGCGTCGGGTCGCCACGATGGGTATCCGTGAAGTCATCTCGGGACCGTCCAGTCCTTGGCAGAATCCCTATGTGGAGCGCCTGATCGGATCCATTCGCCGCGAGTGTCTCGATCATGTAATCGTCTTCAACCAGACGCATTTGCGGCGCATGCTCGCTCGGTACATGTCCTACTATCACGGATCGCGAACCCATCTCTCGCTGGCGAAGGACGCGCCGACACCGCGACGCGTGCAAGCAGTCAACGACGGTGACGTGATGGCATTCCCAGAGGTCGGCGGCCTCCACCATCGCTATGAACGACGCGCCGCCTGACGCCACGTCGTCGGCCCCGCGCGGTGCCCCTCAAAACCAGCAGACGTGCGAGCGAACGCACGCCAAGCGGAACGCCCGGCCTGCCAGCTATCGCGATCATCGGGCGATCAGCTCTTGAGACGGTCGCGACAGTGATTGAAAACAGCGCCGCGTCGGTTTTGGCGAAGGACAGCTCACCAAGAAGGCTATCGCAGCGGGTCTCACCAACAGATCGTCTGGCGGTTCCGTCGCCAGATCCAGAATTCATCAGGTGCTGCAGAATCCGATCTACTACGGCGAATTCTACTGGCTTGGGCAGTTGCATCAGGGGTGCCACGAGCCACTCATCTCACGAGATCTCTACGAACGCGTGCAACAGGTCTTCGCTGCGGCGAATCACCCTCGGCACACCAAGAAACAGCACGCCTTCGCCGGCCTAGTGACCTGCGGGCGATGCGGCTGCGCGTTCACAGCCGAGATCAAGAAGGGCCGATACGTCTACTATCACTGCACGGGCCACCGTGGCCCATGCGGCAACACGTGCGTCCGTGAGGAGGAGCTGATTCGTCAGTTCGGAGAGATCCTGAAGCAGGTTCGCATCCCGACAGAACTGGCCGGCAAGCTCGCGATCGTCCTTCGTGAGAGTCAATCGGATAAGGAGAAGTTCGTTAGGACGGCGATGCTGCGCCTGCAACCGCAGCAGATGCTGCTCCGGTCCAAGTTGGACCGTGCCTATGAAGATCGTTTGAGCGGCGTGATTCCGGACGAACTGTGGACGACGAAGTCCACGGAGTTCCAAGAGGAACTCCGCCGCGTGCGAGCCGAGATGGAGCGTCACGAACACGCCAGCGAGGCGTACGAAGCGACCGGGCTCCAGATTCTAGAACTCGGGCAAACCGCTTATGCGTCGTATGTTACGAAAAATCCGCACGAACAGGCGCGACTCGTGAAAACGGTAGTATCGAACTGCTCCTTCGATTGCGGAAGTCTTGCTCCCACATACGTTAAGCCGTTCGAGGTGTTCGCGAAAGGTGCAGAAACTGGAGATTGGCTCCTCAGGCTGGATTCGAACCAGCAACCCTCCGGTTAACAGCCGGATGCTCTGCCGTTGAGCTACTGAGGAATTCAGGGAGGAACGCGACCACCGATCGTAGCGGAATGTCGCCGCCGCGCGCAACCCGCCTTCGCTCGCGCGAACGCATCGCGCTTCGGCGGGCAGGCCCTGCCTTCGCTCGTACGAACCATTCAGCTTCGGCGCGCCAGGCCCGCACCACCTATAATCCGGCACGTGAAGCGACTTGCCTGTCCGCTCGCCCTCGCTGCCATGATGGCGGCGCCGGCCTTCGCCCAAACCACGTTGTACGAGGGCGCGCGGCTCATTCCAGGCGACGGCAAGCCCGCCATCGAGCGCTCCGCCTTCCTCGTCGAGAACGGCACCATCACCCGCGTCGGCCGGCAAGGCGACGTGAAAGCGCCGGCCGGCGCCGCGCGCGTCGACCTCACCGGCAAGACCGTGATGCCGGCCCTCATCGACATCCATACGCATACCGGCTTTCAGAAAGGCGCGACGTACAGGCCGGAGAACTACTCGCGCGAGACGATCGTCGACGACCTCAATCGCGCTCTCTACTTCGGCGTCAGCACGGTTGTCTCCGAAGGGATCGATCCTGGCGAGGTGGCATTCAGGATCCGCGACGACCAGGCGGCGGGGACGCTCGGTGGCGCGCGCCTCTTCACCGCGGGCCGCGGCATGGGCGCGCCGAATGCCGGCCCGGGTGCCGACACGTACCGCGGCATCGCCTACGACGTGACGACGGAAGAGGAGGCGCGGCGCGATGTCCGCGAGGTCACCGCGCGGAAGGTCGACTTCATCAAGATCTGGGTCGACGATCGCAACGGCCGCGCGCCGGAGCTGAGCCCGCCGCTCTACCGCGCGATCATCGACGAAGCGCACAGGCACGGCGTCCGGGTCAACGCGCACGTCTTCTATCTCGCGGACGCGAAGGGACTCGTCGCTGCGGGCATCGACGGCTTCACGCACATGGCGCGCGACAAGGAGATGGATGACGAGGTCGTCCAGGCCATCGTGAAGCGTGGCGTCGTCGTGATGCCGACGCTGCAGAGCACGGAGCGCGGCCGGAACACCGGGATGCCTCCGCCTCTCGCGGCCTGGCTGAACGGACCGGCGCGCGAGGCCATCCCGCCCGAGATCATCGCCCGCGTGCAAGCCGCGTATGGCGGCCGCACGGCGGCGCAGGCAGCAGCGGCGCGCGAGCGGTACGCGATCCTTCAGCGCAGCCTCGCGAAGCTGTCCGCCGCCGGCGCGCGCATCGTGCTGGGCGGCGACACCGGGTTGCAGGACGATCCCTTCGGCTTTGCCGAGCATCGCGAGCTGGAGCTGATGGTCGATGCCGGCATGACGCCGATGCAGGCGATCGTCGCCGCCACCAGCCGCGGGGCAGAATATCTGCGGCTCCGGAAAACCGGCACGCTCGCGGCCGGCAAGAGCGCCGACTTCCTCGTGCTCGACGCGAATCCGCTCGACGACATCGTCAACACGCGGCGAATTGCACGGATTTTCGTGAGTGGCGCCGAGGTGGACCGCAATTCGCTTCGCGCCGGCTTGAACGCCACGAAGTAGCGGGCAGCGGGCGGCGGGCGGCGGGCGGCTTGACACCAGGTCCGGGTGGCTTTACTGTCCACTCGCACGCCGCGTGCGAGTGCGCATTCCAACTTCCTGGCCAGGGCGATTCGTCATCATCAACCCGTAATTTCGGCGGCGTCGGTTTCGAGTGCAAGGCCTTAAGGAGGCATCGATGCGGATACGTCAGCGGTTACTCGTGTGTGTCCTCTCCTGCGGCGTCGCGTGCGCCGCTTCTCCCGCGTTCGCCCAGGGCGGGCGAGCCGAAATCAACGGCACGGTCGTGGATGCGCAGAAGGCGGTGTTGCCCGGCGCGACCGTCACGGTGACGAACGAAGACACGGGCCTCGTTCGCGAGGCGGTGGCGGGCGGTGACGGACGGTTCGCGATTCCGCAGCTGCTCCCCGGCACCTACACGATCAGGGCGGAGCTCTCCGGCTTCCAGCCGATGGTGCGCAACGGCATGGTGGTGCGCGTCGGCGAGGAGCTGACCGTGGCGTTGACGCTGTCGCTGGCCGGCGTTACCGAGACGCTGACGGTCACGGCCGAAGCGCCGCTCGTCGAGTCGACCTCGAACAGGATCGGCACCAACATCACGAGCAACGAGATCGACAGCCTGCCGAGCGCGAACCGCAGTCAGTTCAGCCTCATGCAGACGATTCCCGGCCTCGTGCCGACACTTCAGATCGGATCGTTCGAGGGCGGACAGTTCAGCGCCAACGGTCAGGCGACGGCCAGCAACCTGTTTCTCGTGGACGGACAGAACGACAACGACTCGCGCCGCGGCGGCGGGCAGGGCACGCAGGCGCGCGTTTCCCTCGATTCGATGTCCGAGTACCAGGTGCAGACGCACCAGTATGGCGCCGAGTACGGCGGCTCCACGGGCGTCGTCGTCAACAGCGTGACCAAGAGCGGCACGAACAAGCTTGCCGGCCGCGTCTTCGAGTACTTCCAGGACAACACGCTCGCCGCGACCGACTACTTCCTGAAGCAGGCAGGTGAGAAGAATGCTGACTTCGGCAGCAACGTGTACGGCGGCAGCATCGGCGGGCCCATCGTGAGGAACAAGGCGTTCTTCTTCTTCAACTACGAGGGGACGCGCGCGCGCGAGGCGGCGAACCTGAACTTCCCCGCCGCGGCGGCGCCGCTCGCCACGTCGTATTCAACGACCACGGCGTTCTCGGGACCGAACACGTTCCTCAGGCTCGATTACCACGTGAACGGCAACAATCAGCTCAGCTTCCGTTGGACGCGCGAGGCGATCCTGACGGAGCGGGATACCATCGAGGACGACAAGGCGATTCTGGACGCCGCCAGACACGAGAACGACGCGGGCGACCAGGTCTTCAGCTTCTCGCTGGCGTCGGTCGTGAACAACCGGACGACCAATGAGCTGAAGATCGGGCACGTGCGCGAGAGCCTGCTTCAGGGCTCGAAGCTGCTCTTTGACAACAACTGGAAGTTCATCGGATTCCACGGCGTCGAACCGTTCGGCGTCGGCTCGCAGAACACGCATCCGGATTACATCGCGGGCCCGCGCAACAACTACACGATGGACCTGATCCGCGACGTGACGTTCGACGACACGCTGACGTGGATCGCCGGGGCGCATTCGCTGAAGGCAGGCGCCCAGTGGAGCCGCAACGGCGCGCTGCCGCAGGGCACGGCCGCGAACTTCACGGGGCTGTTCACGTTCCCGACCAACGCGCCGTTCAACGCGGCGGATCCCAGGACGTACCCGTACCGCTTCGGCATCAGCATGGGCCAATTCGAGTTCACCCAGATCGACCACCGCTCCAGCGGCTTCCTGTCCGACAAGTGGCAGGTCGGCAAGAAGCTCACGCTGAATCTCGGCGCCCGGTACGACTGGCAGAAGGCGACGCCGAAGACGAAGGACGCGATCGGCCCGCGGCTCGGCGTCGCGTATGACGCGTTCGGCGACGGCAAGACCGTGATCCGCGGCGGTGTCGGAAAGGTGTACCAGTATCAGCAGCTTTCGATTCTCGCGACGCTCCTGCAGCGGACGGTCACTGCGCCGACGCAGGCGTATGACACGACGCAGGTGACATCCCCTGCCACCACCGGGACGTTCCCCGTGGGCGCGACTGCGGAAGCGACGGCCTGTCTGAATCCGGTCGCCGGACCTGTTGCGGGCGAAGCGGTCATGAGCCCTGCGTGCAAGGCGTTCATGAGCGCGCGGCGCAGCAGCGTCCTCGCTGGGAACGCCGTCAACAACACCACCACTGGCCCGATCGTCGATGGCGACCGGCGGATGGCCTATACGTGGGCGTTCAGCACCGGCGTGAAGCGCGAGATTGCCAATAACATGGCGGTCTCGATCGATTACGTCGGCAACCGCGGGCGCGACAACACCGCCGTGATCGACATCAACGAAGGGCCGGTCGACGCGGCGGGCCGCGCCACCCGGCGCGGCGTGAGCGCATTCGATGCATCCGGAGCGCTCGTGCCGGCGGCAGCGCGCAACTCGACCTTCATGCAGTTCAACCAGGAGCAGACGCGGGAACTGGGGTCGGCGCTCAATACCGACTTCAACTCGCTCGAGGCCGAGCTGGACAAGCGGTTCGCGAACCGGTGGTCTGGTCGCGTGAGCTACACGTACGCGCGCTGCCACGACGTCGCCGCGATCGTCGTCGACAGCAATCCCCGGCTCGACTACGGCCGGTGCGATCGAGACAACCTGCACGCGTTCGCCTCGAGCGCGAACGTGGATCTCGGGCACGGCCTGGGCGCCGGGATGGTGTTCCGCACCTACTCGGGCTATCCGATCAACGAGACGGTCGGCACCGATGTCAACGGTGACGGCACGTCCAACGACCGGCCGACCAAGGGCGTCAACGACCTCACGCTGCCGATCGGGTCGCCGCTCGACTCGCGCGGCGTCGCCGTCCGCAACGGCCTCAAGGGCCAGAAGAAAACGATCCTCGATGGCCGTTTCCAGTACGTGCAGCGTGTCGGCAGGTACCAGGCCGGGTTGTTCCTCGAGGTCTACAACCTGACGAACCACAGCAACTTCGGGAATCCGACGGGCGCGCGCAATTCCGCCAATTTCATGAAAGTGATCGTGGTGGACAATCCGCGGACGGCGCAGCTCGGGTTCAGGCTGCTGTTCTGAAACAACCACGAAGCCACGAAGATCGCGAAGGTCACGAAACATAAAAATAAGTTTTCGTGACCTTCGTGGTCTTCGCGTTTTCGTGGTTAAGACTTCTTCCTTTTCACCACTCTTCCCTTCTCGCCGCCCGTGATCCCCAGCTGGACGCCGGCGCCGATCAGGCTCAGCACGATCCACACGAGCGGCACCCATCGCTGCCCCGGCGCGGGATTCAGCGGATACGCCACCCAGACATCGCCGCTGGCCGCCGCCTTGAGCGCCGCGCGATCGCCGACGAGCGCCATCGCGCCGACGATCATCGTCCACGCGCCGCCGAACGCGGTGCCGACGATGATGAAGTAGCGCTGCAGGTACGTGGCGCCGACCGCGCCGGCAATCGAGCACAGCACGACCACGAACACGCTCGGATCGCGGTCGCCCGCGGAGAACACGAGGTTCGCGATCACCGCGCCGAGCCCGGCGCCGACCATCGCGACGCCGACAAAGTACGCGGCGATGAGGATGAACGCGCCAACGAGTCCGCCCACGACCGCCGCCACCAGCATCAGGCCCGTGTTGCTGACGCCGAAGACCGAGCTTGCCGCCAGCGCTCCCAGGATGAACCCGAAGATCCCGAGCACGGTGCGGAACAGCCGATAGCCGAAGAAGCAGGAGACGATGCCGCCGACCAGGAGGACGACGGCCGCGGGGAGCTGATAGGCAGCGGGCAGCATCAGACTTCCCGTCGTCCTTCCATGGCCCGCGTCATCGTGACCTCGTCGGCGTATTCCAGGTCCGAGCCGACGGGAACCCCCATCGCGATGCGGGTCACGCGGACGCCGAGCGGCTTCAGGAGGCGCGCCAGGTAGAGCGCCGTCGCCTCGCCCTCGACCGTCGGATTCGTCGCGAGAATGACCTCGTCCGCCGCGCCGCCGGCGACGCGGGCGAGCAGCCCCGTGATCTTCAGCTCGTCGGGGCCGACGCCGTGCAGCGGCGAGAGCGCGCCCATCAGCACGTGGTAGACGCCGCGGAACTCGCGCGTCTTCTCGATCACCGAGACGTTCTGCGGCTCCTCAACGACGCAGATGAGACGCCGGTCGCGCGTGACGCTCGTGCAGAACCCGCAGGGATCCGCGTCGGTGATGTTGTTGCACGCCGAGCAGTAGGTGACGCGCTCCTTGACGTCGCGGATCGCGTCGCACAGGCGCTCGGCGTCATCGCGCGGGTTCCTGAGAATGTGAAAGGCGAGGCGCTGGGCGCCTTTCGCGCCGATGCCGGGCAGCTTCTGGAGCTGCTCCACGAGCTTCGTCAGCGGATCCGGAAGCAATCAGAAGCCAGGAATCTTGAGGCCGCCCATCAGCCCCTGCATCTGCTGACCGAGCTGGTCGTCCACCTTGCGGTGTGCATCGTTGATCGCCGCGAGGATCAGATCCTGCAGCATCTCCACGTCGTCGCTGGAGACGATCTCGGGATCGATTGTGATCGATTGGAGCAGCTTGTCGCCCGTGACGACGACCGTGACCATGCCGCCGCCGGCGGTCGCCTCGACGCGCATGTCGGCCATCTGCTTCTTCAGGCGCTCCTGCATCTGCTGCGCCTGCTTCATCATCGCCTGGATATCCATGAACTCTCCGGCGGGTCCGCTACGCGGCACCCGCCCTACATTTCCTCCACGTCGCGGATTTCGGCGGGGAACACGTCAAGCATCGCCTGCACCGTGGAGGACGACATCGCTTCGGCCTTCAGGTCCCGCGCGGCCGGCGGCGCCGGCGGTGGTGGTGTCGCTGCTGACGGAGCCGCGGCGTCAGGTTGCACGGCGACGACCAATACCTTCCGGCCGGCGAGCTTGTCGGCGGCCGCCTCGAGCCATGGCCGCGCCTGCTCGAGCTGCTCGCGCAGCGCGCGATGCGCCGGGAGGAACGTGAACGTCACGCGATCCGGCGCGACCTCGATCTTCTGCGCCTGTGCCACGACGGTGTTGTAGAAAAAGGGCTTCGTGGCGCGGATCTCGGCAAGTAAGGAGTCCTTTAAGGGTGCGACGGGTGCGAGAGGTGCGAGAGGTGCGAGGGGTGCGGGTGCGACGGTGCGAGGCTGCGACGGTGCGACGGTGCGTGTCGACGGTGCGACGGTGCGCGGCGCGCCTCCCATCTGTTCCATCAGCTCGGTGAGCGGCACGAGCTTGCGCACGTGCATCCACCGCAGCAGCACCATCTCGAACTGGTATCGCGGGTGCGACGCGGTGCGGATGTCCTGCTCCGCTTTCGACAGCAGGTCGAACGCGCGCATCAGGTCTTCCCTCGAGAATCGCGAGGCAAGCTGCGTCAGCCGCTCCCGCTCACCCTCCGCCAGCTCGCCATCGCCGGCGCGCGAGGGATCGACCGACACGATCATCAGATCGCGGACCGCGCGCGACAGCTCGCGGCAGACGAGCTTCAGGTCGTGCCCCGCCTCCACCGCGCGATCGGCGAGCGCAAAGGCCGCCGGACCATCCTCCGCCACGACCGCCTCGATCAGATCGAACAGCAGGTCGCGCCCGACGAGCCCGAGCACGGTCGAGACGTCTTCCGCCGCGATCGTGTTCCCCGCGAACGAGATCACCTGGTCGAGCGAGCTCTGCGCATCGCGCATGCTGCCTTCCGACGCGCGCGCGATGAGCGCGAGCGCCGCATCGGGCACCTGGATCCCTTCGGCGTCCGCGATCATGCGGAGCTGCGCCGCGATCAGCGTCGCCGGAATCGTGCGGAACTCGAACACCTGCGAGCGCGACAGGATTGTGTCGGGAATCTTGTGCAGCTCGGTCGTCGCCATCATGAAGACGACGTGCGCCGGCGGCTCCTCGATCGACTTCAGCAGCGCGTTGAACGACGGGGCCGAGAGCTGGTGGACTTCGTCGATGATGAAGACCTTGTAGCGGTTGCGGACCGGCGTGATCGACAGGCCGGAGATGATCACCTCGCGGATGTTGTCGATTCCGGTGTGGCTGGCCGCGTCGATCTCGAGGACGTCGATGTCGCGCCCCTGCGCGATCTCGAGGCACGCGTCGCACTCACCGCACGGATCCGCGGTCGGCCCCTTGACGCAGTTGAGCGCGCGCGCCAGGATGCGCGCGGTCGTCGTCTTGCCAGACCCGCGCTGGCCGGCGAAGACGAACGCATGCGCCACGCGCCCGCTCGTGAGCGCGTTGCGCAGCGTGCGCGTCACCGCCTGCTGCCCGACGATATCGTCGAACCGCTGCGGCCGCCACTTGCGTGCGAGAACCTGGTAGGACATGGATAAGGACTCTGAAGTTCGAAGGTCGAAGTTCGAAGTT
>JAHFUO010000020.1:9839-39109 GCA_023265015.1 Acidobacteriota bacterium
ACTTCAGACTTCCTGATGGGCCCCACCGCGACCCGGTGCACCTGCGGCACACCCCAGGGTCTGTTTAGCGCTGCTGCCTTCCGGCCCTGACGCGGTTCGCAGGCTGAAGTTGCACAGGGTCCGGGCCGCGGTGCGACCCATCACCACTCGTAGGGCGGGCCTTCACGGCCGGCCGAATCGTAGGGCGGGCCTTCACGGCCGGCCAAATCGTAGGGCGGGCCTCTACGGCCCGCCAAAAAAATCAGTCTAGCACTCTTCGCCGAGCAGCTGCAGGGCGATGCGCTCGTAGAGCTCGACCGCCTCGTGCAATTCGTCGATCGCCACGTGCTCATCGTCGGTGTGCGCCACGTGAATCGATCCCGGGCCGATCAGCAGCGGCGTGCCCCACCGCGTCAGCAGCGGAATATCGGTCGTATACGGGAACACCGCCGTCTCGAAACCCGGGAGCGTGTGCATCTTCACCGCGGGGATGTCGAGCACCGGCTCGATCGACACGAGCGGCTCGATGACGTTGAGCGCCGCGCGCACCGCCGCGCCGTCGCCGACGATCCGGAACAGCAGCTCCGCAGAGGCGTGCGGCGACACGACGTTCGGCGCGACGCCGCCGTCGATCAGTCCGACCGTGTAGTGCGTGCGGCCCAGGACCGGATCGTCAGGAAGCGTCACGCCCCGCAGCACCATCAACGCGTCGAGCAGCTTGTCGATCGCCGAATCGCCCAGCTCTGGAAAGGATGAATGCGCGGCGCGGCCGCTCGCGCGGAGCCGGACGCGCAGGACGCCACGCGTGGCGATGCCGAGGCGATTGTCGGTCGGCTCTCCGTTGATGAGGTACTTCACGCCCGGCGGCGCGTGCGTGTTCGCCACCCGGGCGCCATCGCTGCCGCGCTCCTCGCCGGCGACGAAGAGCATGGCGATGCGCGTCTCGCCTTTCGCGCGCAGCCGCTCCGCCGCGGTCACCTGCGCGGCGGCAATCCCCTTCGCGTCGCACGAGCCGCGGCCGAAGATCATCCCGCGCTCCCGGCGGCCGGGGAAGAACGGCGGAACGCAATCGAAATGGGTCGAGAACACCACGTCGGGCGGGCCATCGAGCTGCGCGAAGACGTTGAAGCGTCCGTCCGAGATCGGCTGCTCGGACACGCGGTACCCCCGCTCGCGCAGGAAGCGCGAGAGCCAGGCGCCGACGTGCTGCTCGCGCCCGGTTGTGGAATCGATGTCGACCAGCGACCGGGTCAGCCCCTCGACTCCGCTCGGGCCGGGCCCCTCGACGTCGCCCGGCCCGGGCTCGACTACCGGATCCATCGCTCGAGCTCGGTGCGCGCATCCGTCCGCTCGTCGCGGTACTTCACGATGACCGGCGTCGCCAGCGACAGTCCCCACTCCTTGCCCACGCCCACCGTCACGGCGCGGGCGCCGGGAACCACAACCGCGCCTTCGGGAACGACGAGGGGCTGGCCGGCCTCCGGCTTGATGATGCGGCTGTTCGGCAGATCGTACACCGGCGTGGAGCCGGTGATGATGGTGCCGGACGCGAGCACGGCGCGCTTCCTGACGATCGCTCCTTCGTACACGCCGCAGTTGCCGCCGACGAGCACATCGTCTTCGACGATGACGGGCATGGCGCCGACCGGCTCGATGACACCGCCGATCTGCGCAGCGGCGCTCAGGTGCACGCGCCGTCCGATCTGTGCGCACGATCCGACGAGCGCGTGCGAATCGACGAGCGTGCCGTCGCCAACCCACGCGCCGATGTTGATGTACATCGGCGGCATGCAAATCACGCCAGGACCGAGGTACGCGCCTTCGCGGATCGACGATCCGCCCGGCACGACGCGCACGCCGGCCGCGGGATCGAGGCGCTTGAGCGGCAGCGTGTCCTTATCGAAGAACGGCCAGCGCCCCTTGGCGACGCCCATGTCGACGAGGTCGCCGAAGCGGAAGCCGAGAAGGATGCCCTGCTTCACCCAGACGTTGACGCGCCAGCCGCTCGGCGACGAGTCATCCGGCTCGGCGGCGCGCACCGTGCCGAGCGACAACTCGTCGCGCAGGCGCAGGAACGCATCCCGCGCGTCGTCGCGCGGCGCGCTGCCTCCCTGTTCGAACAACGCGGTAATTCGCTGGGCGAGATGGCTCATTGGGTGTAGGGCGGGCCTTCACGGCCCGCCTTATACGCGCGCGGCGGCTCCGAGCATCTTGAGGTTCTGCAGCACGCGCATGATCTTCTCGCGCGCGGCGGGGCTCGGCGGCACGAGCGGCAGGCGGTAGTGCTCCTCGATCAGCCCCATCGCCGCCATGGCGGCCTTGACCGGGATCGGATTGGCTTCGACGAAGTTCACCTGGCAGAACGGCAGGAGCCACGTGTGCAGCCGCCGGGCGCCGGCATAGTCGCCCTTCTCCGCCAGCTCGACGATCTGCACCATCTCCGACGGCGCGGCGTTCGAGGCGACCGAGATCACGCCGCGCCCGCCAATCGCCATCACCGCGACCGTCAGCGGATCGTCTCCGCTCAGCAGGATGAAATCATCGGGGACCGCCGCGTAGATCTCGCACATCTGGATCACGTTGCCCGACGCTTCCTTCACGCCGATGATGTTCGGCACGCCCGACAGGCGGACGATCGTCGCGACGTCCATGTTGACGCCGGTCCGGCCGGGCACGTTGTACAGGATGATCGGCAGCGCCGTGCACTCGGCAATCGCCTTGTAGTGCTGATAGAGGCCCTCGGGCGTCGGCTTGTTGTAGTACGGCGTGACGGAGAGAATACCGTCGGCGCCGATCCTCTCGATGTCGCGCGCCAGCGTCATGATCTCGCGCGTGTCGTACCCGCCGGCGCCGGCGAGCACGGGCACGCGCCCCGCGGTCTCTTCCACGACGAGCTCGATGACGCGCAGCTTCTCGGCCAGCGACAGCGTCGGCGCTTCGCCCGTCGTCCCGCACGGCGACAGGAAGTGGACGCCCGCATCGATCTGACGGCGCGCGAGACGGCGGACAGCGGCCTCGTCGATGCAGCCGTCCTTCCTGAATGGCGTCACGAGCGCGGTTCCGACACCGGTGAAGGGAGTTCTCATAAATTCTCTGAGATTGACGAATTTACGAATCTACGAATTGACGGATTGGGATTTTGAGATTGGTCAATTCAATCCCACCAATAAATTCGTCAATTCGTAAATTCGCAAATTCGTAAATTCAAGTTGCCCTGAGCACGTCCGCCATCGTGTACCAGCCGCGCCTGCCCTTGATCCACTGCGCGGCAAGGAGCGCGCCGGCCGCGAAGCCGCGCCGATCGCGCGCCGTGTGGGTCAGCTCGATCGTATCCGACGGACCGTCGAACCCGATCGTGTGCGTGCCCGGAATGGTGCCGGCCCGGCTCGATGATACGTCGATGGCGCGATCGTACCCGGCTCCGGCCATCGCGTCACGCAGAAGGAGCGCCGTGCCGGACGGCGCGTCGTGCTTGGTCGCATGGTGGAGCTCGTGAATCCAGGCGCCGTATTGCGGGTGCGCCGTCATCAGCCGGGCCGCGTCCGCCACGATCAGCTCGAAGAGGTTGACGCCAATCGAGAAATTCGCCGACGCCACCACGCCCAACCCGGCGCGCTCCGCCTCCGCGCGGAGCGCGGGCGCCAGCTCGGCCCACCCCGTCGTGCCGATCACCACGGGCAGCTTCCGCTCCACGTACCGCGGAAAGTTGGCGTGCAGCGCGCCGGCGGTTGAAAAATCGACCGCGACATCGGCGGGCGCCGACCAGTCGCCGGCATCGATGTCGATGCGCGACGCGATCTGCATCCCCTGCCCGACCGCGACCTCCTCGACCAGGCGTCCCATCCTGCCGTAGCCGACGATCAGCAGGTTCATCCCTCGACGATGCTCGGGATGACCCTGAGGCTCTCGAAGGGTCACGTGAAGAACTCCTCGTGCAGCCGTTGCATCGCATGCGGCAGATCCGCCTGCCGGAGAATGACCGTGATGTTCCGGCGGGACGCCGCCTGGGAAATCATGCGCAGCGGCACTTCCTCGAGCAACCCGACCGCGCGCGCCGCGATCGCCGGCTCGTTCCTCAGCCGGTCGCCGACCGCGCAGAGCAGCGCCATCCCCGGTTCGATCGACACCTGCGAAAACTCCGACAGCGCCTCTGTGATGGCGTCGAGATGCCGGCAGTTGTCGACGGTCACCGACACCGTGACTTCCGAGGTCGTCACGACATCAACCGCCGTGCGAAACCGCTCGAACACTTCGAACACGCGGCGGAGGAATCCGTACGCCATCAGCATCCGGTCCGACGTGATGTCGACCACCGTCAGGTCGCGCTTGCACGCAAGCGCGGTGAGCGGCGTGGCCGCGGGCGGCGGCTCCGCGGTGATGATCGTCCCGGTTCCCTCCGGCTTGCGCGAGTTGAGAATGCGGACCGGGATATTGCGCCTGACCGCCGGAAGGATCGTGCTCGGGTGCAGCACCTTCGCGCCGAAGTATGCCAGCTCCGAGGCCTCCGCGAACGACAGGTGCGGCACGAGGCGCGGCTTCGCGATCACGCGCGGATCCGCGGTCAGCATCCCGTCGACGTCGGTCCAGATCTGAATCTCAACCGCGCCGATGCCCGCCCCGACGAGCGCGGCCGAGTAATCGGATCCGCCGCGGCCGAGCGTCGTCGTGTCCCCGTCCGCGGTTGCCCCGACGAAGCCGCCGAGCACGGGGACGCGGCCGGCGTCGATCACCGCGAGGACCGACGAGCGAACCGCGGCGTCGGTGTCGTCGCTGAGCGGCATGGCCCGCGTGTGATCGTCGTTGGTGACGATCGCGTGCCGCGCGTCCACCCATTCCGATGGAAGGCCGGCCTTCGCCAGTGCCGCGGCGACGATGCGCGAGATCAGAAGCTCGCCGGCCGCGGCGACGACATCGAGCGTGCGTGGCGAGACCTCGCGCAGCACCGCTAGCGCCCTGACGAGCGCGACCAGGTCGTCGAACTGCGCGTTGACGTATGTACCGAGCGCCGCGTCGGCCTCTGACGGCGCCAGCGCCCGCGCCGCCGACAGATGGCGCTCTCGCAACTGCTCGAGCGTGGAGATCGTGTCATCCACCCGTCCGGCGCCGGCGGCTGCGGCAATCGCGAGCAGCGCGTCGGTGACACCGCTCATCGCGGACACGACAACCGCCGGGCCGCGACCGTCGCGCGACCGCGCGGTGCGGACGATCTCAATCAGGCGATGAATAGCGTCGGGGTCTGCGACCGAGGTTCCGCCGAATTTCTGAACAACCACAAACGTCCTTTATACACTAGCTAATGCGGTTCTCAGGTTGCTCTGGTGCTCACGTGCTTAGGTTCCGGTGCACGGATTCATTGGTTCCTGGGTGCACCGGTGAGTTCGCCCAAAAAACCTGTGAACTGGAGAACCACCTGAGCACCTGAACCCTTGAACCGGAGAACCAGAACCTGAGCACCCGAGCACCGGAGCAACCCGAGAACTGCGTTAGGATAGGCGGCCGTGCCTCCTCCCGGCCTGCTCCATCGCGACCGCATCGTCGCGCGACCCGGCTTCAACCGCTGGCTCGTGCCGCCCGCCGCGCTCGCGATCCATCTCTGCATTGGAATGGCGTACGGCTTCAGCGTGTTCTGGCTGCCGCTGTCGCGCGCGCTGGCCGTCACGCAGCCAGTCGCGTGCCCGGACCTCACCCTTCGAACCGCACTCGTCACGAGCGGCTGCGACTGGCGCGTGAGCGATCTCGGGTGGATCTACACGCTGTTCTTTGTCTTCCTCGGATCGTCGGCGGCGCTCTGGGGCGGGTGGGTCGAGCGATCTGGACCGCGCAAGGCCGGCGTCGTATCGGCCGTCTGCTGGTGCGGCGGCATCGTCATCGCGACGCTCGGCGTGGTCCTTCACCAGCTCTGGATCATGTGGCTCGGTGCGGGTGTCGTCGGCGGCATCGGCCTGGGACTCGGGTACATCTCGCCGGTCTCCACGCTCATCAAGTGGTTTCCCGATCGGCGCGGCATGGCCACCGGCATGGCCATCATGGGATTCGGCGGGGGCGCGATGATCGGCGCGCCGCCCGCCGACCGGTTGATGACCCACTTCCGGACGCCGGCGTCAGTCGGTGTGTGGCAGACGTTCCTCGTCCTCGCTGCGATCTACTTCGTGTTCATGATGGCGGGTGCGTTCGGGTATCGCATACCGCCTCCAGGCTGGCAACCCGAGGGACTGCCGGCATCGTCGACGGGAAGGACGATGGTCACGCGGCGCAGCGTTCATCTGCGCCACGTGCTCGAGACAAAACAGTTCTGGCTGATCTGGGCGGTGCTGTGCCTGAACGTCAGCGCCGGCATCGGCGTCATCGGCATGGCGTCGCCGATGCTGCAGGAGATCTTCGGCGCCACCGCCGCGGTGGCGGCCGGCTTCACGGGGCTCATCTCGCTCTTCAACATCGGCGGACGTTTCTTCTGGGCGTCGCTGTCGGACCTGATTGGCCGAAAGGCGACCTACTACACGTTCTTCATCCTCGGCATCGCGTTGTACACGCTTGCGCCCACCGCTGCGCGATCCGGAAGCCAGGCGGCGTTCGTGCTGTCGGTGTGCGTGATCCTGTCGATGTACGGCGGCGGATTCGCGACGATCCCGGCGTACCTCGCCGACATCTTCGGCACGCAGTTCGTCGGCGCGATTCACGGCCGCCTGCTGACCGCCTGGTCCACCGCCGGCATCATCGGCCCGGTCGTCGTCAACTACATCCGTGAAGCGCAGATCGCGGCGGGCGTGCCGCGGCAGCAGGTCTACGACTTCACGATGTACCTCCTGGCGGCGATGCTGGTGTTCGGGTTGATCGCGAACGCGTTCGTAAAGCCGCTCGCCGATCGGTGGTTCATGACGGACGAACAGGTGGCTGCACTGCAGGCACACCCGCAGACCGCGGCGCCGGTTGTCTCAGGCACGTTCGGCATCGGCGCCGGTGGGCTGGACATGCGGACGGCGCTCGCATGGACCGCCGTCGGCGCCCCCATGGCCTGGGGTGTCTGGATCGCGCTGTCGCAGGCGCTGTTGCTGTTCTCGAGAGCCGCGTAGCGCGGTTTACGCGGAGTTTCATGCGGGATTCCCGAATCCCCAATCCCGAATCCCCAATCCCCGATCCCCAATCCCCAATCCCTAATCCCCAATCCCCAACCGGTGCTATCTTTAGCCGCACTCCCCGATGAGCAACCTACGATGCCTGGACACCGCCGCGCGCGGCACGCGCCGGTGGTGGCTTGCGACGGTTCTCGTGCTCATGCTTCCGGTCGGCGCGTTCGCGCAGGACGCCGATCTGCGCGGCGTCGTCAAAGATCAGTCCGGCGCCCTCGTTCCAGGCGTCTCGGTCACCGTCAGCGCTCCCACGACTGGCTTCAAGCGAACACTCGCCACCGACGGAGCGGGCCGTTACGCCTTTTCCTTTCTCGCGCCCGGCGTGTACGACGTGCTCGTCGAGTTGAGCGGCTTCCAGGCGGTGACGCGCAGCGGGATCACGTTGGACTCCGGCAGCCAGATCCAGCTCGATTTTGTTCTTCACGCGGCGCAACTGTCGGAGACGGTGGAGGTGTCGGCAGGGGGGCCAGTCGACGAGACGCCCGGCGGCTCGCTGGTGATTGACCGCGAGTTCCTCGCGAACATGCCGATCGATAATCGCGCGCTGCAATCGATCATCCTGCTTGCGCCGGGCGTGGTCGGCGTTGGATCACCATCCGACACACAGTTCAGCATTGACGCGAACCGGACGACCTCCAACTCCTTCACGATTGACGGCGTATCGGCCAACATCGCGGCGCCGCGCAGCGGCGGCCCGCAGCTGAACGCCGGCTTCCGCGTCGGCCCAACCGGCGATACCGACACGAACGCCGCGGGCGCGAACCCCGCGTCGCTGGGCGGGTTCACCGGCGGCAGCGACATCATCCAGCTCGATTCGATCGAGCAGGTTCGCGTCCAGACTTCCGCGTACTCGGCGGAGTACGGGCGGCAGCCCGGCGCACAGGTGCAGCTCGTCACGCGCTCGGGAACGAATCGCTTCAACGGCAGCGGATTCGAGTATTTCCGCACCTCCGCGCTCGATGCGCGC
Source organism: Acidobacteriota bacterium (assembly GCA_023265015.1). Lineage (GTDB taxonomy): Bacteria > Acidobacteriota > Vicinamibacteria > Vicinamibacterales > UBA2999 > Gp6-AA40. Next base: position 17,913 of record JAHFUO010000020.1, read on the forward strand.
GACTATTTCTCCAACGCGAACCCCACCGTGCGGCGCGGCCCGTACAGGCAGAATCAGTTCGGCGGGGTGTTCGGCGGGCCGATCGTCCGCGACCGTGCATTCTTCTTCCTGTCTTACGAAGGACGCGTGATGGGAAGCCCGCAGCCCGCGCGCCAGATGCGCGTCCCCTCGGCCGACCTGCGCGACGATCCGACGCTGTCGCTCGTGCTGCGGCGCCTGCTTGCGGCGTATCCGCTTCCCGACGGACCGGAGTTCGTCGATTCACAGGGCCGCCGTCTCGGTGCGGCGCCCTTCTACGACGGCTCCGAGAGCCTGCAACGCTCCAACTCCTACAGCATGAAGCTCGATCGCAACTTCGGGCCGCGTCTTCTGCTCACCGGACGCTGGAACCAGGGCCTCTCGGGACGAACGAGCTACGCGCTGGCCCAGCGCAACACCAGCGGCTCGGACGCGCGCACGCTGACGTTGAATGCGCGATCGGTGATGCGCGCGCGGCTGCTCAACGAGTTCTCGGGCAATTACAGCCGCAACGCGTCGGACAACATGAGCGTCCTTACCGATCGTCTCGGCGTCACGCCGCTCGACGTGTGGGACCTCCTGCCGTCATTCGCGCCGGCGCGCTCCAGCGCGACGATCTCGCTGCCGGGCTCGGTGCAGGACTACACGATCGGACCCGCGGTCGCGAATCGCCAGGTGCAGGCGCAAATCGTCGACAACGTGTCGTGGAACGCGCGCCGCCACAGCTTCAGGTTCGGCGTCGATCTGCGGCGTCTCACGCCGGTCTATGGACCGACGGAGTACAGGAGCACCGTCACGATCAACTCGCTCACGTCGCTGATGAGCAATCGCGCGGATCTGCTGACGATCTCTTCTTCCGATCCGGTGCGGCTCGGCATCGTCAACTTCTCGGCATTCGCGCAGGACACGCTGCGAATGACCAGCCGCCTCACATTCGACTACGGCCTTCGGTGGGAAGTGAATCCGCCGCCGAAGGGGCTGAACAATCCGCTCTACACGCTGAAAGGGTTTCCGGATCTGCTTGCGCTGACACTGGCGGCGCCAGGCACCCCTCTGTATCCGACACGCTGGGCGAAGCTCGCGCCGCGGGTTGGCGCTGCGTACCGTCTGCGGCAGGCTGGGCCGACGGTCACCCTCGTGCGTGGATCGTTCGGCCTGTTCTATGACCTCGGGACCGGCGCCACCGCGACGGCGGCGCGGATGTTCCCGTACAACCGATCGGTCCGCCGCGTGGGCGTTCCGTACCCTCCTGATGATCTCCGGGCCGCCGAAGCGGCGCCGCTCAGCCTCGAGCCGCCCTACACCGGCCAGGACTTCACGATCGTCGCGCCGGGCAACACGCTGCCGCGTACGTGGGAATGGTCGGGCGGCCTGGAACAGTCGTTCGGCGGCGCGCAGCGCCTCACCGCCACCTACACGGGACATGCGGGCCGGCAGCTGCTCCGTCGCTACTTCTACGCGTTCGACGCGCTGCGGCCAATCAACCCGGCATTCCCTGGCGCGCGGATGAACGTCACACGCAACGACAGCGGCTGGGGAGACAGCTCCGACTATCACGCGCTGCAGGTGCAGTACGTGCGGCGGCTCTCGCGCGGCATCCAGGCCCTGGCCAACTACACCTTCTCGAAGGCCACCGACTCGGGCTCCGACGATGCAACGGTGAACCTGGCGGACAACGCGACACGGCCGACTTTCTATTACGGGTACTCGCGGTTCGATCGACGGCAGGCGCTGAATTCATCGCTGACGTGGAACCTTCCGAGTCCGCGATGGGGCCACGCGTTTCTCGGAGGGTGGACGACGGATCTCAACGCCCGCCTGCAAAGCGCACCGCCTCTGACGGTGACGTACAACTACATGGATCCCGTTGACACGATTAACTACACCTACCGGGTCGACCGTGTGCCGGATCACCCTGTCTGGATCAAGGATGGCCGCGCGCCCGGTGGACGGCGGCTGAATCCCGCCGCGTTCCAGGTGCCCGCGAGCGCCTACGCGTCGCGCAACGAAGTCACCCACGGCAACGAGCGGCGCAACGGCCTGCGTGGATTCGGCACCTGGTCGGCCGACGCGGTCGTGCAGAAACAGATCCGGATCGCCGCGAGCAGGACCGCGTCGCTGCGCGCGGAAGTCCACAACGTCTTCAACCACCCGAATTTCTCGCAGCCCGATACGTCCATCGGAACCGTGATCGGCGCGACCGGTCAATTCATCCCGGGGTCCCTCTTCGGCCGCATCACGGGAACAGGTGGCGCGTTTGGCGGGGGCGGCATGGCTGTCGCCACCGGCGGCGCCCGGACGATCCAGCTCGCGCTCCGCTTCACCTTTTAGTTACGTCCGTTCGGAGCTCTCACTTTTTCTTCAGGAGGCGACACATGCCCAAGTATCTGATCCAGGCGTCCTACATGCCTGAGGGGGCCAAAGGACTACTCAAAGAGGGAGGCTCGAAGCGGCGCGCAGCCGCCGAGCAGGCGCTGAAAGCCGCCGGAGGCAAAGTGGAGGCGTTCTATTTCGCCTTCGGCGACGTGGATGTCTTCGTGATTATCGACGCTCCCGATAATGCGAGCGTGTCCGCTGCGTCACTGGCGATCAGCGCCACCGGCGCCGTGCGCACAAAGACCGTCGTCCTGCTCACCCCGGAAGAGCTCGATCAGGCCGCGAAGAAGAAGGTGCCTTACCGGGCGCCGGGTCAGTAGGCAGATATCGTCGCAACTCGCCTTCCGCTTGACCTTCCAGGCAAGTCAGGAACTCGGGGACGAGGGGACCAAGACGGCCTTGGTTCCTCAGTTCCCGAGTTCCCAAGTTCCCTGGGTTAGACTTGAACGTCATGAACGTAGGGCTCATCGGGTGGCGCGGAATGGTGGGGTCTGTCCTCGTGCAGCGGATGCGCGAGGAGCGCGACTTCGACTCGATCGAACCGGTGTTTTTCTCGACCACGCAGGCTGGTGCGCCGGCTCCCGCGATCGGGAAACGCGTGCCGGCGGTGAAGAACGCGAAAGATCTCGCCGAGCTCGCGGCGATGGACGTCCTGATCTCCTGCCAGGGCGGCGATTACACAGCTGAGATCTACCCGAAGCTGCGCCAGGCGGGCTGGCAGGGCTACTGGATCGACGCCGCGTCGACGCTGCGGATGGCTGACGATGCGGTGATCGTCCTGGATCCTGTGAACCGCGATGTGATCGACCGGGCGCTCGAGCGCGGCATCAGGAACTACATCGGCGGCAACTGCACGGTCAGCCTGATGCTCATGGCGATGATCGGCCTGTTCCGCGCCGGGCTTGTCGAGTGGATCAGCGTCATGACCTACCAGGCGGCGTCGGGCGCCGGTGCGCAGCAGATGCGCGAGCTCATGGCGCAGATGGGCCGCGCGCATGCGCCCGTCGGCAAAATGCTGGAGGATCCCGCCTCCGCCATCCTGGATATCGATCGAGCCGTGGCGGACACGCTGCGCAGCGGCGATTTCCCGGTCAAGCAAATCGGGCATCCGCTCGCCGGCAGCCTGCTGCCTTGGGTTAACGGGGATCTGGGCAACGGGCAGAGCCGCGAAGAGTGGAAAGCCCTGGTGGAGGCGAACAAGATCCTCGGCCGCGCGCATGCGCCGATCCCGGTCGACGGGATTTGCGTCCGAATTGGCGCGATGCGCTGCCACAGCCAGGGGCTCACGGTGAAGCTCCGGCGCGACGTGCCACTCCCGGAAATCGAGGGGCTTCTCACCTCCGCGCACGAGTGGGTCCGCGTCGTGCCCAACGAGAGGGAAGCGACGCTGCGGGATCTGACGCCGGCCGCGGTGACCGGCACGCTGGGCGTGCCGGTGGGCCGTCTGCGCAAGCTGGCCATGGGGGGCGAGTACCTCGGCGCCTTCACGGTTGGCGATCAGCTGCTCTGGGGCGCCGCCGAACCGCTCCGCCGCATGCTGCGGATCATCCAGAACGCGCCCGTCTCGTCCCGTGTGACACCTGCCGCCGCGCGCGCGTAGCGCTCCAGCACCCGCCTCAGCAAGCACCGGCGATTCCGCTGACTGATAGAATGGCGGTTCAGTTCGTCGTCCGCGCGGAGAGATGTCCGAGTGGTTGAAGGAGCACGCTTGGAAAGCGATTTTGGCGAGGCAGACCGAGCGATGCCGAAGCACCTCAACGTGCAATCGAATCAACGGTTTCCGCTGGCTGAATACTCCTTGGTGTGATTCGCTAGGCTTCCGTAGTCGGCGGCAGTTTCGAGCCTACCTTACACAGTTTTTACACAGTTCCCCTTCGATTTAGGGTTCTTGTCGGCTGGGCTCTTCCAGGCCGACCCAGCCACGGATCTTCTCGCGTTCAAACCAGTCTTCTGTCTGGCATCTGGGCGTATTGACATCGGCACTTTGGTGTAAATACACTGCTGCCATGGCCGCTACATCGACTCATGGACGTTCTCGAACGCGCGAGCGCCGGGTACCACGTACCTACCGCTTGCCGTTGACCAAGCTCGAGGCGGCGCGGCGAGCGCTGGGCGCCGCGACGGCCACCGAGACGATTGAGCGGGCTTTGGACCTGGTCGTGTTTCAGCGCGCGCTCGTTCGCGGCACGCGAGCGATGCTCGGTGTCGAGATCGCGCCTTCGGACTCCGATCAGTGAGGAGCACGCCGAGGAAATACGTTCTCGACACGCAGTTGTTCATCCACGCCTTTCGCGATCCGGCCGCGAACGAGGCCCTTCAGGAGTTCCATCGGGCACGCGCGCCCTTCGAATATCTCAGCGCCGTCGTGGCTCAGGAGTTGCGCGCCGGCATTCAAGACCCCAAGGATCGGCGTGCGCTGGAGCGTCACGTCCTGGGCATCTATGAACGAGTGGGTCGGCTCGTGACGCCGTCGGCAGCGGCATGGCACCGGTCCGGCGACGTGCTGGCCACGATGATGCGCGACGAAGGCCTCGAACTCGCCCGCGTGTCCAAGGCCTTCGCCAATGACTTGCTCCTCGCGCTCTCGTGTCGAGAGGCCGGCTGCGTCCTCGTGACCGAGAACGGGCGAGACTTCGCCAGAATCAGACGGTTCGCGCCGTTTGAATTCGTCGCACCCTGGCCCTGAGCCATGGCCGCGAGGCCTGACGCCGCGTCGCCGTTACTGTTCCTTGCGACCTTGTGGGAACTGCTTCCTGTAAACACGGCTCTCAACCACTCCCGGGTCTGTGAGGATGACTCGAAGCTCTGCCCCGTCGTCGTCGATCACAAAGTCCGCGTTGAACGAACCCCCCAGTTCGAACACGAACAGGGTCATGGAGCCTGTACAGTCCGGGTTCACCGCATACGTGCCCTGAAGGGTCAACTTGGCGATGTTGCCGTTTGCGCTGGCCGTCGCGGTCGCGTCGGTATTACCGTTCCCGTAAAAGGTCTGCCGACCGATCTCCGCGAACGGGCCGGCCAATGGCGGCGGCAGCGCGAGAAGATTGCCGACGCTGGTGAATCCGAAACTCCCCCGTAGGGTCGCGTTTGAGCATCCTCTAGGTTCACCGGCCTGAGCCCGAGGCACGATGCCCAGAACGAACAAGGTCGTGAACACCATCGCGAGAGTCGTTGGTCCAATGGCGCGTTTCATAATCGTCCTCCTGTCCTACAAGGCGTAGAATCCGACCTGAGGGGATCACTCGAGCTCAGCCCACATGGACAAGCCGTCACGACCCGGGGCCCCCTCTGCGGACGGCGACGTCAGCGGACTGCTCCGCGCCTGGACCGCCGGCGATCAGGACGCGCTTCAGGCGCTGACGCCCATCGTGTATGAGGAGTTGCACCGTCTCGCCCGCCACTACGTGCGTCGCGAGCGCCCTGAACACAGCCTGCAAGCGACCGCCTTGGTGAACGAAGCCTACATGCGCCTGGCCGACTACACCCGCATGCAGTGGCAGGATCGCGCACACTTCTTTGCCGTGTCGGCGCAGGTGATGCGCCGAATCCTCGTGGAACACGCGCGACGTCACAACGTCAAGCGCGGCCGCGGCGTGCCGCACGTGTCACTCGACGACGTGGTCGTCGTCGTGGGCGGCGGCGAGGACGCGGACACGGATCTCATCGCGCTCGACGAGGCGCTGGTGGCGCTGGCGCGCATCGATCATCTGGCGGGCAGCGACTCCGAACCCATTGGCCAGACCATTTCCCACTACCGCATCATCGAGCAGCTGGGCGGCGGCGGCATGGGCGTCGTGTACAAAGCCGAAGACACGGGCTCCACCGCTTCGTCGCGCTCAAGTTCCTGACCGACGAGCTGGCACGGGACACAGAGGCGTTGAGTCGCTTTCAGCGCGAGGCCCGGACCGCGTCCTCGTTGAATCACCCCAACATCTGCCGAGGCGGCTGTGGAATTTCAAAAGATTCTTGATCACCCGGGCGTCGTGCTCGCGGATCCGATCGGCGCGCTGGCACGACTGCAGCTCGCGCGGGCGCTCTCGGCGTCCGGCCACACGGCCACGGCCAAGAGCGTCTACAGCGACTTGATCGTGCTGTGGAAGAATGCCGACCCAGACATTCCGGTTCTCAAGGAAGCGCGGGCGGAGTACGCGAGGTTGCCGTGATCGACATACTCAGCGAGCGCTCTCTGCAGTTTGAACGAACTGCTCCGCTGCATTCGCACTACGCCCCCCGATCCCTCCGGCGGCTATACTGGCAGCGCCCGTAAGTGATCGCGGCACATTAGGAGGTCTTACACAGTTCGCGGTCTGTTCGCATGAGTCGTGGCCGTAAGTGATTGATTCTAAAGCGGAGAGATGTCCGAGTGGTTGAAGGAGCACGCTTGGAAATAGATCCCGCCCGCGCGTGCTGACGCACACCGAAACGCACCGACGCTGTCGCCCTCAACGAGTTCGCGCAACAAGAATGTCCTTCGGCGTGTCCCCGCAAATCGCGCTGTTTGACCGATGTTTCAGGGCCTATCTGACACAGTTCTGACACAACCCCCGTTTCACTTGGCGTCCTAACGAGGACTCCCGAACGACATGCGCCGAACACGATGACGCCAGATCAGGTGCGGATGTCTCTCCGCAACGAATCTGTCCTCGACGTGCGCGTGGATGACGAACGCGTAGAGACGAGGAGCGTTGACTCTTTCGCTTCGACGATGGCATCGTCGTCGGGGAGAGTGCCATGGTCACGTGGGACATCCAGCGCGGCGGGCGCGCCTGGGGCGGTGAGGCGATCAGCCGCTACCAGATGACTCCGGAGAAAACCGAGATGGTTGGCGGCCGGCTGTACGGAACCGAGGAGGAGCGGCTCACGATGCTGGCGCTGCTCCTCGAGAACCTCGGCGCCGACAAGGCCGTACGCCTGGGCAAAGCCAGCGTCTGGCGTGCCGCAGTTGCTGCCTTGAACGAGCACGAGAACCGGGAAGCCGAGGCGCCAGCGAGTCTGCTGCCCGAAGCCGAACGACATGCTCTCGAAGCCGCGCTCCTGGCCGGCGTACGCGAACAGCATGAGGCACTCAAAGCGCTCCTGGACGCATCATCCGACCATTGGGGCTTCGAGGATCCGGTTTACCGCTTTTACCATCAAAGCTTGAAAGTCTTCTGGCTTCAGCAGCAGACCGATACCATCGTTCGGCAGCTCGGTGGCCTCCTTCCAGACCGTCCACTGCATCCATGGTTTCTCCAGATCGTCCGCCAAGGAACCGGTAAAGAGTTCACGACTGCTGACAACGATCGCTGGACGCTGGTGACGCGGCCCATCGTGGAGGCGTTCTTTCACGCGCGATTCTTTCTCGAAATGGCGGTCCGGTATGCGTCGGTCGAGTCTCCCCCGAGGCCTTTGCCAAGCGGTTACGCTGCGCTGCTCTATCTGTATCAACTCCGATGACGACACGTCCTGCAGACCTCCGCGGAACCGCTTGACAACGTTTCGACGACGATGCCATCGTCGTCGTCGGCCCGTTTCGAGGCCTCGACGAAGGCGGATCGATGGCTCAAATCACGATTAATGAAGGGCTGGCATGGCTCAAGACCTTGAAGAAGCGCCACGAGGAACTTCTGGCGCTTCGCAACGACAACGCCCATCGCGAGCGGCGTTTCTACGGCGCTTCCGCCGACAAGGAGATCGTGAAGGAGCCCGTTTATGACGTAAAGGTCCTCGACAAGCTCGTCACGCGCGTCGCCAGGGAAATCCGTCTCTTGGAACAGGCCCTCAAGGCGACCAACGCGAAGACCGTCGTCGACGCCTACGACCAGGACGACGCAGTGATGGGTGAACTGTCGTAGCGCGAAGGGTTCATGGGGATGGCCAGAGGGGCGTGCAGCGTCGTGGGTCTGGTTCTCAGCCCACTCTAAACATTGATGAGACTCCAACCGTCTTGAAAACGGACCCTCGTTGATGGTTCGTCGTGGATGGTACGTGATGCGGAGGCGCGCAAGCGCTGAGGCAAATTGCAGCTTTCGTTGATTGTTTCACCAGACTGCGGACTTTTGGCTTTCCCCTCCAGATGATGGACGTTCCGGCCGTTGATCGAAATGCCGAGCGCGGTGTCGGCGCCGCGAACGCAGCGAGGCATTGCCGGCTTCGCGTCGACTTTTCAGAGCGAACCGCCGAACTACTCGATCTCGCACGCGGATGCGGGGACTTCGACATTCGCATGGAACATCTTGCCGTCGGTGACTACGTCATTGATGGCGGTATCGTCATCGAACGAAAGACGTACGCGGATTTCGCGACTTCGCTTGTGGATGGACGACTCTTTCCGCAAGCGGCGGCGCTCGCGCGAAGCCCCCACCGGCCGATCGTTCTGCTCGAAGGTCCCGCACCCGCGCAGATGCCCAATGTTCACACGAACGCGCTGAAAGGCGCGATGCTGTCGTTGGCGGTGATGTGGCGGCCGCCGGTGATTCACGCACGCGACCCGGAAGACTCGCTCCGCATCCTGCGATTGCTTGCCCGGCAACTGACGGAAACGAATCTCGGAGTTCTCCAACGATACGACCGAAAACCGAAACGCCTCTCATCGCGAAGGCTGTACATGCTTCAAGGACTACCGGGCGTCGGTCCGGCACTGGCGAACCGCCTGTTGGTCCACTTCGGATCTGTGGAGCGTGTCATCACGGCCAACCACGGCGGGCTGGCGCAGGTTCGCGGTATAGGACCGAAAAAAGCCGAACGAATCAGAAACGTGGTCTCCTGACACGCTAGTCAGATGCACACGCGTTTGAAGGTGCGCCGATGCCAATCGATATCTCGAGATTGTCGGAAGACGAACTGCTCGAACTGAATCGGCGTATCGTTGAGCGGCTCCAGTTCATCCGGTCCGCCAAGAGCCTCACCGAACTCGCTCGATTCTCGGTCGGCATGAACGTGGAATTCGTTACGGATGATGGCCGGACGATCACCGGCACGGTCGCCCGTCTCAATCAAAAGACCGCAACCGTCGTGAGCAACGCGGGACGTTGGCGGGTCAGTCCCTCATTGCTGCGACCGATCCCTGTGGTGCACGCGGCAGCATCACGCATCGTGACGATGCCGCGCCGGCGCGATTAAGAAGCCGGGCGACGATACAGTTTCACGCCGTCGAACAGCGTGGCCCATCATCCCAGGATTCCTGACGAAGGCCATGTCCGTTGATTCGCACGATCCAGCAACGTGGCCGGCGGACACGATCGTGGTGCGGTGTGGAAGCGCTCAAGGAGTCCAGGAGCTCGCCGAACGACTCTCGCGAGACGGATCGTGGTCGGTCTTCACGGGTGCCGTCGTTCCATTTCACGAACTGGTGCGCTCCTGTCGCAACAACCGGGTCAGACGAACGACGGTCGGGGCGATTCTGAAGGCAGGCGGATCGCTGCGACCATCGCCCGGCCCTCCACACCACCACGATCTGTACGGCTTGACCCCGCAGCAGTTCGATGCGATCCTCGGTCTACCGGAGCCCAATCCGGTTCCGAAACCGGATCGCTGGACGCCGTCATGATTACGCTCCAGGCAGACTTCAACCACATGGACGCCGGCGGGCGGCTGCGTCTTGGCGATCTCCGCATGCATCAGGACACGCCCTTTGCCGAGATCGCCGCGAAACACGAGACCATCATCTTCGTAGACGGCGACGACATGGTCCGCGGCGAGCTGGTTCAGGATCCCAAACATGGATGGATCGGCCAGGTCGACTGGTCGACTCAGGATGTCTGGGAGTCGTACCCGCCGGCCGTCGCCGCTCGCGGGTGATCGTCTCCTCCGTTATTCTGAAGCGAGCCCGTCGTGGCCGCTGACCCGATACGGCGCAAGCGAATCAAACCCGGTCAACGCGTGGCCTTCCGATTGACGCGGCAGGAACGAGACCTGATCGTCGAGCGGACAATGGTCGATGCGGAAATCGAAGGGCGTCTTCGCAACGCCAGGTCGAGCGGATTAGATCTCATCGTTGGCTTGACTCTGGATGACGTCGACGATCTCGCCGGCCACGTGGCGGCGGAGGCGAACCGTTGCTCGGAAGCGCGTGTACGCCGCGTGCTGGATGCCGTGTACGACCGGCTTGCCAACATCGAAGACATGTTTACGGACGAGGATCATGAGGCGGCTGACGCGGTATCCTACGAGGCGAAGCCGTTCACGCCGAAGCAGGGGCAATATCTCGCATTCATCTACTACTACACGAAGATTCACGGGCGCGCGCCGGCCGAAGCGGATTTTCAAGGGTTCTTCCGCGTCACGCCCCCCGTCGTGCACCAGATGATCAAGACGCTCGCGGCGCGCGGATTCATCGATCGCGAACCGGGAGCCCCACGCTCGATTACGCTTCGACTGGCGCGAGCGCGTTTGCCGGATCTCGAGTGAACACATGGTCAAGCCAGCGGGCTGGGTCGTGGATATGCGGCATTACATCGACGAGGACACGGCGGACCTGCCGGAGGTCATCCCGGAACGTGTCCTCAGCCTGGCGATCTTCTTCGGCGCCATCGTGGCCTGGGTCACGGATCACCTGCCCGAGGGCAACGAGCACACCAATGTGCCCTGTCGGCGCAGTCCCGGCCGGCGTCGCTGTCGCGGCGACATCATCGCGCAGCTCGACCGCTCATCTGGATACATCGTCTGGGAGTGCCCGCGCTGCGGCGACCACGGCATGATCCACGGCTGGGAGGACTCGTTGTGGAATCGCGATGTCGGTCCGCACCGATGCCCCACGGTTCCACCATCGACTGCGAGGCACTGACGCGGTCGCGCCTCGTTCCAAGCCACGAAGCGCAATGAGCAGCGGAACGTTGTCCAGCATGGGCTAAGTGCTCTCGGGACATTAGCAGGTCAGACACAATTTCCGCGATGCCGTTCTTGCCGCTTCCGTAAACCGCTGAATCCAAATCTGATCGCGCGGCAGTAGGATTCGAACGGCGTTTTGCGATACTCTGATCCGAGACCGCTCGTAAGCCGTTGATTCTAAAGTGGAGAGATGTCCGAGTGGTTGAAGGAGCACGCTTGGAAAGCGTGTGTAGGGGAAACTCTACCGTGGGTTCGAATCCCACTCTCTCCGCCAGTTCCTTCACAATTCTCAGATTTCTTCATGTGAAGGGCGTTGCGCATCTGGTACCGGTCCTCGGCGGACACGCTCGCGCTACTCGGCAGGCCCATGCAGCAGTGCCCAATGGCACTGTGCCTCCTCGCATCGATCGATCTCGTCGAGATAGAGCCCGAAGTCCTGTCGGAGTTGTTCGACAGATCGCATTGGTGCAGCTCACTCGTCAGGGACGGGCCATTCGTGACTGCAGTGCGTCCAGCCACTGCACCCGGTCAGCCCAGGGGCCGCGCTGCCTGGCGATTTGCCTCAGATTGCGAAGGATTGTGGGCGTCTGCCGACGGACCAATGCGATAATTCTCGTTCTGACGCGGCTTCGCGAGGGCGGCTGGAATCTCGGCGGCGCTCCGTACCCCAGTCGTGACGAGCTTCATGATCGGACGCGCTCATCTTGGCCATGGCGCGTTCGCTGGTGGACACCAATATCCTCGTCTATTCGCGCGATCTGAACGAACCGGTCAAGCGCGCTCGCGCCATTGAAGTGATCGACCAACCTGGCGCGGGCGGGGAACTCGTGCTGAGCGCGCAAATGCCTCAATGAGTTCAGTTCGGCCTCACTGCGCCGAGCAACACCCATCGCCGAAGTGCGTGCTGCTGTTTCCGTGTGGCACGATCTTGGCGACGTGCTGTCGTTGACCGGCGCTGCGACAACGGCGGCTCTGACAGCTGTCGAGCGATACCGTTTGTCGTTCTGGGACGCCCTTATCTGGGCCACCGCGCGCGACGCTGACGTCCGCGTCGTCGTTTCTGAAGCTTTCCAAGACGGACGAGAAATCGAAGGCGTGCGCTTCGTCAATCCTTTCAAGCAGTCCTGACGCCCGGCGGTTTCTCGGCGACCTTCCCCGCGTCCCGCGCCGACGCTGCTGTCGAACTCGGTGCGTTTGTATTCGGTGGCGGAATCAATCCAGTTGCTGGCGCAGGTAGTTGATGACCGGACCGGCCGTGTATTCGTCGCGCCAGTTCTGACGCGATTGCTTGCGGGCCTCGGCCAGGAACGCTGCCAGCATCGGCGCGCCGCCCATGCTGGCGTGGTAGCTCTCCACGCCCGGCGCCGGCCGCCACGGCCGCCTCGGCCGCCCTGACCGAGCGCTGGCAGCTCATGGAAGAGGATCGCCTCCAGTTCCCAGTCGGCCTCAGCTTCGGTCTATTTGGCTTTCGAGGCGGCCGCTCGAGCCTGGTCGTACACGTTCTTCTGGTGCACGAGGTCGACGTTCCCCTCGTGGCAGGTGTCTTCTACATCGGGGTTGTCTGGCGCACTGATGCGCCTCATCGGGGCCGGCGATGTCATCGTCCACGGCCGTGTAAACACTTTCGGATTGTCAATCGTCATCGTCCACTTGATGGTGTTCGCGTCGACCATGGTGAAGCGCTCGACGATATGCGCCTCGGCGCCATGAAAATCGCCGCCGAGGGCCATCCGGGCCTTGTCGTTGAAGTTGGTGCTGTCGACGACCAGCGTGTCGCCCTCCCACCGGCCAATCGGGTCTCCCAGCCAGAGGCGAATGCCCTCGGGAAGATGCTCGCGGCGGTCCATGGGGATCACGCGCGTGATGTGCTGGGTGGCATTGATGACGAAGTTGTTCCCGGAAAACGTATATTCCTGGGCGAAGCTGTGAAGGCGGCCGATATCGTAGAACTCGCAGTGGCCGACCTGATCCTCGTAGCCGTTGGAATCCTCCCTGCGCCGGTTCCGCTCCGTCAGCGCCCACGGTTGATACGGGATGATTCCGTCCGGTGGGTCGAGGATCAGGCTCTGCCCTCCCAGAACTCCAAAACCTCCGGGATGGTCCTCGAGGATAACGGTGTGCGTCACGCCGCCGGGCGATCCGTTCCAATTTCCGGTCAAGTCCGGTTTGCCGTCCGGCCTGCGCGGAATCGGACCCGCCGGAGTCGACGCTCCACGGCCGCCGCGGCCGCCCTGTGCTGCGGCGGCTCCACCGCCGCGGTCTTCCTGGCCGGAGGCGGGAACAGACGTCGCGACCAGCATGACCAGTAATGCCGCGATCGAAAGCAGGAAATAGTCTCGCGTGCTCATGATTCTCCTTCGATGGACGTGACCGTGGGTCCGTTCCTCGTCAGTTGACATCGAAGTCTCTGGGCCACGCGTGGTGAATGCCCAGCTCGTCCAGCATGGCGGTGCACTCATAATCGAGAATTCCAATGTCCTTCTGGCGCTGGATGAGCATTCTGATCGTCCATGGCCGGGTGTAGACCTTTGGGTCTTCAATAACGGTTTCGTACTGCAGCGTGTCAGGGTTGATTGGCGTGTACCGCTCGACCACCTTCAGCGCATCGCTGTGGAAATTTCCAGCCATGTCGAACCACGTGTAGCGATTGAAGTTCGTCAGGGTGACGACCAGCGAGTTGCCTTCGAAGCGGCCGCGTGCCATGCCCATCCAGTTCCCCTCGTCGTCCGGCATTGGCGCGGTGCTGTTGAGCGTGACGAGGCGCTTCTTATGACTCCACTCGTAGACGAAGGACACGTACTGGGGGGTTTGAATGATCTCAAACGGCCATCCCAGATACGTCATGCGCGGAATGCCGGGAAGGTAGCATTTCGCCAGCGGGTCCGCATTCTTGTACGGATCGGCCGACTTCGTATTCGCGAAGTTCTGCGTGCGCTTCTCCAGCGCCCAGGGCTGGTACGGAATCTTGCCGTCCGGCGGGTCGACGACGAACCCTCTCCCCGCGGGAACACCCGGCTTGGCGCCATGATCCTCGAGGTCGAACTTCGCCAGGTTCCAGACCCGCCAGACACCTTGCAGATCGGGCTGGCCGGCAGGGGTGCGCGCCGGGGCGTACGCAGGAGCGCCGGCCGGGGTTTGAGCCGTCGCGGCTGGCGACAGGGAATGTGCGAGCGCCGCGACGGCGACCGCTGCGATCGACAACGTCACGAAACGATTGCGCATGTGCATTGGACCCTACATCCTGTCGTAGACGGCCTTCACGGTACTGGCCTCTCCGCTCTCCGTCCGGGTCTTTTCAATCGTCAGGACGTTTCCGCTGAGGCTCCAGATTTCCTTGAAATCAACCACGGTTTCTCCAGCCGGCGAGGAGAACGAGCGGCGCGACGTGATGACCACGGTTGCACCGTCGAACCGCGCCTCGCCGGTCTCCGAGATCCCCGGGGGCGCCTGCACGGTGACCTTGCTGCCATCGAGCTTGTAGACGGCCGATATAGGTTGCTGCCGCAGGCTACTGCTCGCCACTTGAAGCTCGGTCGGCGTCTGCGTGACCACGATCTGGCTCGGAAACGGAATGTTCGGCGTGTTGCCGGCGATTCCCGGTGGGCTCTTCCCCTGATTGAACCTCCAGGTACCCGAAAAGTCCGGCCGTGCCTGCGCGAGCGCCTCCGGCGCAACGCCCAGCATCAGCGCCACGCCCAGCATGATCACCATTCGCTTCATGGTCCGGACTCCCGCGTGCAGGCCCGCGTTACGGGGTTGTCGTCTGTTGATCGTTCACGTACTCCTTCTTGGCCGAGACCAGGGTGAAGCTGCTGGCGTTGACTGTTGGTGTTCCGTCCTTGGCAAGAAAGCCCTTGATGATGACTTCCGCCCCGATGAAGTCCTCCTTCCTCAAACCTTGCTTGAGGAGATTGCTCGCGCCGGCGCTCTCGACTTCCCAGGTCACCACTTCACCCTTCTGGTTCTTGACGTCGACGTAAATGTGAGCGTGTGGATTCGACCACCCCAGCTTGCTGACGGTACCTCTCAACGTCACCGGCTTGTTGCCGTCGTAGGTCGCCGAAAACGAGTGATGGGCCTCGACCGATGCGGTTGCCGCCAGCAGCATCCCGAGAGAGATTGTGGCGAACGCCAGGTTCATGCGCATTTGGCCTCCTATATCTCAAGATTTCGAGCTTGGCGGTCAGAATCAGCCGGATGCTAACACTCGTGGCTGTCGGCGGCAACCCGGTTCTTCTTCCGGTAGTGGGTCAGTTTGAAAATATTTGACTCTTGAGCGGCGCATCGTTCGTGGGAAGATGGGGCGTGCCTAAACGCTCAAGCAAGCCCAAGCGAGAAGGGACGGCCCATGATTTTACCGTCACAGCTCGCCGCGTTGTCGAGCAAGCCATCGGTGAGAAGCTAAATGGCTCGCCATTGGACAATCCGCACGCTGGCAAGAATCCGGCAGCCGTGGCTCTTGGCAAGCTCGGAGGGGCGAAGGGTGGTGCAGCCAGGGCTAAGGCCCTCAGCGTGACACGGCGAAAGGCTATTGCGAAGAAGGCCGCAGCCGCGCGATGGCGACGAAGCTCACCTAAATAACGCTAGTTGTGGAGGGGCCGTCTCAGTCAGCTCGCTGAATGGATCATGGATCGGTACACGAGGTTCCCTGGTTCGTGTCCTGATCTCCCTTGTGATTGGTGAAGCAGTATAAAACCGCCCGCGACGTTCTCCATGAGCTTCAAGTAATCCCAACGCGCACAAATGCGCCAAGTCCCGGCTAGCGAGATTCTGGGATATCTCAGCCACGCTACGGTACCGAGAGTTGACCAGACGAAAGCCCTGCGTCGTGTCTGTGAGAGCGTAGAATGTGCGCTCAGGAAGCTTGAACTTCTCAACAAGTTCGTCAACTGCGTTACACATCCGGTTGAATTCGAGGCTCCGTCTCAGGACGGTCATGGCCTGTCGATAGTGAGCAGTTAGGCAAAAACGCACCCATCGAGTCGCATCGCGTTCAGGATGCCAGCTACCTTGGCCCACGTCAGCGAGCACCTCGTAGTATTCCAATTGGTTTCGCCCCAGATATTCCTCGATGCTAGAAAATTCCGGGGCAATGATTCCCTCCCTGGCAAGCACGAGGCTCTGAACGCAGCGAGCCATTCGGCCGTTCCCGTCCGAAAACGGGTGAATCATGACGAGATTGAGATGAGCCATTGCCGCACGTACCATGACAGGGTGACTGTTCTCGCCATTTAGCTCAGTCGCCAACTCGTCAATCAATTCCGGCACCAGTTCAACGTCTGGTCCTTCGTAAACCCTTTCGCCTGTTGCTTCGTTCTGTACAAAGATTGAACCTGGACGCCAGCGCCCGGGGTGCTTGCTCAGGTCGTAACTCGTCATTGTGTAGTGCAAGCTTCGGATTAAATCAGGCGAATAACCGAAGTGCTTGTCATCGGTAAGTTGAAGCACGTAGGTCATTGCGTTTCGATACCCGATGGTGGCGGCCCAGTTCTCGCCAGATGCATCAAGCGGTTCCTCGCCGTCCACGGCAGCCAGGGCATCCTCAACCGTTACGGTGTAGCCCTCGATGCTGTTCGAGCCCTGAATCGCCTTCGCCCGTGATACCCGGCTTAGTAGACCGACCCAGCGGCGCGAGCCAAAGGAGTAGGTCAGCTTCTCTCGAAGCTGGTCAATTGCCCTATGGACATGGACCTCAATCTCTGTAAGTGCTGGTGTCGTAAAGAGCATCTGCGGCCTCGTGCACGATTGTAATATAATTACTTGCATCCGTGCAATATAGTATATGGCATTTATGCTTGACATTGCATGAACATGTAAGCATAATGGTCATTATGAATCGGCTCAATGCAGCCAAGCGAACTGCCGTAGTCGCGGCGCTCTGCGAGGGCAACAGCATCCGATCAGCGGTCCGCACGACTGGCGTGGCTAAGAACACCATCGTCAAGCTGCTCGTGGAGCTTGGTGACGCCTGCTCTCAGTATCAGGACAAGATGATCCGCGGCATCAAAGCGAACCGCGTCCAGTGCGATGAGATCTGGTCATTCGTCGGCTCGAAAGAGAAGAACACCCCCATCGAAAAGAAGGCCGAAGGTTGCGGCGACTGCTGGACCTGGACGGCGCTCGACGCCGACACGAAGCTGATGATCTCGTTTCGCCTCGGTGATCGAACGCTTACGACGGCCTACGACTTCATGCATGACGTGGCTGAGCGGATTACGAATCGGATTCAACTCACCACGGATGGTCACAGGGTGTACCTTGAAGCCGTCGAGAGTGCCTTCGGGATGGACATCGACTATGCGATGCTGAACAAGGTCTATCGCTCGAACCCAGAGGGACAGACGCGTTACAGCCCCGCGAAGTGTATCGGTTGCACCACTCAGACGATTAGCGGGGCACCCGATCCGAAACACATCAGCACCAGCTATGTCGAGCGCGCCAATTTATCGATGAGGATGTCGATGCGGCGGTTCACCAGGCTAACGAACGCCTTCTCGAAAAAGCTGGAGAATCACGCGGCGATGGTGGCACTCTACTTCATGTATTACAACTTTGCCCGCGTGCATCAGACGTTGCGCGTCACTCCGGCGATGGAAGCCGGGATCGCCGACCACGCCTGGACCATCGAGGAAATCGTAGATTTACTAAGGTGAAGCGAATGGCCTCAATCGGAATGCCGGAGTTGATTGTTTCTTGGTGCTGATTGTCGTAGGCGGTCCCTGCGCGTTGTTTTATCGTCTTGGGTACAACAGTGGGTACCGGAAGGCGTTACAGAAGAGCTTCAATCAGCCGATGGACACCGATCCGCCGGAACGTGGACAACGTCACATCGACCTCGACAATTGAAACTGACCCACTACCCTTCTTCCAGTGTTCTTCTTCCAGGCCGCCGATATCTGCAACGCGGTTCGTGGCGCAAACAATGGACTTGCGCAGATCGATGAGCCCTTGCGCCCGATTCGGATGAGGTTCATCATGTTCGCCTGCAACGGGAGGCGAAATGGTTCGAAAAGACGTCTTCGCGGTTTCGCTCGCAATCACGATTGCGGTTCTGGTGACGGCTGTGACCAGCCGGACGTCGGCGCAGTCTTCGCCCGCCGCGTTGACGGGCATGGTCAGCTCACAGGCGGAAAGTGCTACGGCACCCGATCGCGCAGGCGCGATGGGGACCCCGCTCGAGGGCGTGCTCGTCAGCGCGAAGCGCGCTGGTTCGACGATGACCACGACCGTCGTCAGCGACGCGCAGGGGCGGTACGCGTTCCCGCGCAATCGGTTGGAGCCGGGCTCCTATTCGATTCGCATCCGGGCGACCGGGTACGAGCTCGAAGGTCCTGGAACGGTCGACCTCACCGCCGGGCACGCGGCTCAATTCGATCTGAAGCTGCGCAAGACGCAGGACCTTGCCTCTCAGCTCTCGAATGGCGAGTGGTTCTTGAGCTGGCCCGGCACCGCTGAAGTCAAGAACGGCCTCCTGAACTGCACGCAGTGCCACAGTCTCGAGCGCGTCGCCCGCACCCGCTATAGCGCCGCGGAGTGGGTGAAGGTCCTCGAGCGCATGGGACGGTACGCGCAGGGCAGCACGCCTGAGCGTCCGCAGTTGCGGCCGAACGAGCACGGCGGAGGATTCGGCAATCCGATCCTGTCGCAGAGCATGGGCGGCCGCGAAGGCGAATCGCCGGTGCAGAAGGATCGAGTCGCCGCAACGGCTGAATACCTCGCGGCGATCAATCTCAGCTCCTCGCCGACGTGGACGTACCCGCTGAAGACCTACCCGCGGCCTTCGGGCAAAGCGACGCGCGTCATCATCACCGAATACGATCTGCCGCGACGCGAGACGCTGCCGCATGATGCGGCTGCCGATTCCGACGGCATGATCTGGTACGGCGACTTCGGAACGCACGTGCTCGGCATGCTCGATCCGAAAACCGGCAAGGTCGTCGAATATCCGCTGCCCATCACGAAGCCCGGCGCACCGCTCGGCTCGCTCGACCTGGTGCTCGACAAGCAGGAGAACATCTGGATGGGCACCATGTATCAGGGCAGCCTCGCGAAGTTCGACCGGAAGACGAAGACATTCCAGACCTGGGGCTCTCCGACGTTCCGCGACAGAGACGAAGCGCGAATAGCGATGGTGATGCCCATCCACGATGACGTGGACGGGCAGGTATGGATCGGCGGCGACGACGAGTACCAGGTGGACGTAAAAACCGGAGAGTGGAAGGCGGTTGACTATTCGGTCGGTCTGCCCAAGGGCTCGCCGCTCATCAAAGAGCTCAGCTCGTACGGCGTGGCGTCGGATTCGAAGAACAACTTCTACGGGATGAATCTGAACGGCACCTACATCATCAAGGTGGACGCGAAGACAAAGAACGTGACCCCGTACCCGACGCCGACGCCGAATGCCGGCCCGCGCCGCGGACACATGGACGCGCAGGACCGGCTCTGGTTCGCGGAATTTCGCGCCAACAAGATCGCGATGTTCGATACCAGGACCGAAAAATTCCGGGAGTGGGCCCTGTCGACGCCCTGGACGAACGTCTATGACGCGATCAGCGACAAGGCCGGATACGCCTGGGCGGGTGGCATGAACAACGATCACGTGGCGCGCCTGAACACCACGACCGGCGAGATCGTCGAGTATCTGCTTCCGAAGCTCACGAACATCCGCCGCGTGAACGTCGATAACTCAACGAACCCGCCGGCGTTCTGGGTGGGCAACAATCTCGGGGCATCGCTCGTCAGGGTAGAGCCAATCGAGTAGAGGCGGACCTTCAGGTCCGCCTGAGAACATGCCATGCGCCCGATCCGAATCGGTGTGACGGTACTCATGCTGTCTGTGCCGACGCGGATCGTTGTGCTTTTCTCTTGATTTACCCGCGCCGAAAACGTTTTCAACAAATTGTTCTTGACTCCTGCCGACGCCGGTGTTAGCCCTGTCCATTGTACGAATCCAATACTTGAGCCGTACACGAGTACAGGCGCATTTGCTCTTTGAAGGGAGAGAACGATGAACGCGCAAAGGATCGCGGGTTTCGTTTTGGTATGGTGTGTCCTGTTGCTGCCGGCCGCCGCGTGGGCGCAGTCGGAGACCGGCAACATCGCGGGGGTGGTGCGAGACTCGACGGGCGCCGTGTTACCAGGCGTCACCGTTGAAGCCGCCAGCCCCGCCCTGATCGAAAAGGTCCGTACCGTCGTCACTGACGGTCAAGGCCTCTACCGGATCGTCGATCTGCGGCCTGGCCCGTACACCGTCACCTTCACGTTGCCCGGCTTCAACACGTTCAAGCGGGAAGGCATTGCGCTGACGACGGGATTCACGGCGAACGTGAATGCCGAGCTGAAGGTGGGGTCGCTCGAGGAGACGGTCACGGTCACCGGAGAGTCTCCGATCGTGGACGTTCAGAACGTCGAGCAGCAGACAACTCTGTCGCGCGACATCCTCGATGCGATCCCGACCAGCAGACGTCCCGCGCAGTTCATCACGCTCATCGTGGGAGCCGACGGCGGAGCCAACGCCTCGACCCTCCACGATGTCGGCGGCGTTGGAAGCGACCGCGCATTTTTCGGCGTCCACGGCCAGCGCGCCGACGACATGACCTATAACTTCGGCGGCATGGATTCGAGGGTGTTCAGCGGAGGCGGCTTCCAATACAACGCCCACACCTTCGAGGAAGTCGTCGTCGAGACGGCCGCCGGCTCCGCGGAAGCGACAACCGGCGGAGTCCAGATCAACATCATCCCGAAAGATGGCGGGAACATATTCTCGGGAACCGTCAGTACCGAGCTCACGGGCCCCAAACTGCAGTTCAGCAACCTGAACGACAAGCTCCGCGCCCGTGGCATAACGAGTGCGGGGGCCGTCAGAAGGTACTACGACGTGGGGGGAGGGATGGGCGGCCCGATCAAGCGGGACAAGCTGTGGTTCTTCAGTGCGGTTCGGTGGGAGGACCGGTCGCTGTATCAGGCTGGTAATTACTACAACAAGCGCCAGGGGA
>JAHFUO010000102.1 GCA_023265015.1 Acidobacteriota bacterium
GCAAATCGTGGCCGAGCAGGGGACGCGCATCGACGCTCCCGCACTCTAATTGCCCACCGCCTCGTCTACGCGGAGCGCTTCAGCGCTTCTCCGCACGCGGACAGGTGAACATTCACGGGGATGCCGTGGCGGACGCTCTCGGTGACGATACAGAAGTCCTGGAATAACGTCTTGCATCGCTCGAGACGCGCCTGATCCGTGCTCGGAATACACAGCGACAGATCCACTTCGATTCCCGAGATCCGAAAGCGCCCCGCCTCGTTCCGTGCAATGTTCGCGGTCACGGTTGCGTTAACGGCATCCGGCTCCAGGTGTGCCTTGCTCAGGCAGAGCGTCAGACTGGACGCCAGGCATCCGCCGACCGCCGCCGCGAGCACGGCCGCGGGATTCGGGCCTTCGCCGCCACCGATCGGCGCCGGCTCGTCAAGGGTGAGCGCCGGGGCCGCGGGCGTATCCGGAAACGATGCCGCAAAGCGGTAGCCCTCGAGAAGCTGAACATGCGTGCGTGCAACTTTCTGATCGGCGTTCACGACACACCTCCGTCGATCCGTGGGTGCAATCTTCGTCCCACGTCGCCGTCGCAAATGCGGGCCTGAACTGCCCGCAATTTGGCGGACCGCGAGCGCCGGCCGCCGGAATACTTCCCGGCCTGGACGGAAATTTCCGCACGCGCGCTTCTGTGTGTGAGGGGCTTCACGGTCATCATCGTGGGGCCGTGGTGTCGCCCATGTTCCCGGTTAACTCTGTTACCTATCTTGCCGGCCGTTCATTGCCCTGAAGCGTCCTACCATGGTAATACTACGGTATGAAAATCGCATTGTCGATACCCGATGAACTCTTTGAATCAGGCGAGATGTTGAGCAAACGCCTCGGCGTATCCCGCAGCCGGCTGTATGCCACGGCGCTCGCCGAGTTTGTCGCCAAGAATCGTGGTCGGAAGATCACGGAACGCCTGAACGCGGTCTACGGATCCGAAGACAGTCGTTTGCCGCGAGCCCTGAGGCGCCTGCAAAGCCGGTCGATCACCCGCGAGTCGTGGTAGTCGAGCGGGGTCAAGTCTGGTCGGCGGATCTCGGTGAGCCCGAGGGCTCTGAGCCCGGATACAACCGGCCTGTCTTGATCATTCAAAGTGACACCTTCAATCGGAGTCGCCTGCACACAGTCATCGCCGTCGTATTGACCACCAACCTTCGTCTCGTCGATGCACCCGGTAATGTTTTGATTCCGGCCAAGGCGTCTGGCTTGAGAAAAGACTCCGTGGCGAATGTGTCGCAGGTCATCACCGTCGATCGTGGGTTTCTGCTTGAACTCGCCGGCCGCGTACGAGGCCAGTTCCTCAAGGATGTCGAGAACGGTCTTCGGCTTGTCCTGGGCTTGTAGCTGGTGGCGGCCGCCATCGTCACAGCCTTCTCAAAAATGGGAATCATCCGATACTTGCCGCCGGTGTTTTTGGCATCGGCATCGTCCATATTCGGCTCGGTGTAGCGGACGAGGGTGTTGGGCGGCGACGCCCCAACCGAGAGACGCTCTCGTTCCACACTGACGCGCCTTCATGGGCGACCCTCGATCTATTTCGAAGCGCCCTGCGCCAGGTCGTTCTTGATGACCTTTCCGCCCTTCATCACAAATTTGACTCGTTGAAGTTCGGTGATGTCGGCCAGCGGGTCGCCGGAGACGGCGATCAGATCAGCGTATTTGCCCTTGTCGACCGACCCGATCTCGTCCTGCCATCCCAACACTTCTGCGTTGATCATGGTTCCGCCCTGGATGGCCCTCGCCGGGGTCAAGCCGGCGCGCTTCACCAGCGCCTCGAAGTCGAGCGCCTGCGTCCCATGAGGGTAGGTCGAGCCATCGACTCCGCTGCCCATCATGACTTTGATACCCCTGGTGGCGGCCGCCATCGTCACAGCCTTCTCGAAAATGGGAATCATCCGATACTTGCCGCCGGTGTTTTTGGCATCGGTATCGTCCATATACGGCTCGGTGTAGCGGACGAGGGTCGGATCGTAGTACAGCCCTTTGGCGACCATCATATTGACTTGCTCTTGATTCAAGCCAAACCCGTGCTCGATGGTGTCGCAGCCGGCGATGATGGCGTTTTTCTGCCCCTCGCCCCCATAGACGTGGCAGCCTGCCTTCTTGCCGAGCCGATGCGTCTCATCAATCAGCGCTTGTAAGACGGGCAACGGATAGGTCACCTGGTATTGGTCCTGGCCCGTGGCGGTGAAGGAGTAACCCCCCGCTGGGTACAGCTTGATCCAATCCGCACCGCGTCCAATCTGCTCGCGCACGGCTGCGCGCGCTTCTTCAACCGAGCGTACCACCGTGCTGGCTGACGGGTTCTCCGGAACTGCCGGGTTCCGAGCGGCGGCCCCCCACACGATTCCCAGAGTCGACACTTGATACCTGGGGCCATCGAAGCGGCCCTGGTTAATGGCGTTACGGATCTCGATGTCGCCGTATCCATTACCGTGAGAGCTCATATCACGCGCCGCGGTGAAGCCCGCCCGCAAGTCTGCTTGCACGTTCTGTATCGCGATCAGCATGGAGCTTTCCGTCGTCCCCTTCGGTCCGCGCGTGTTGAACATGTGCGTATGCGCGTCGATCAAGCCGGGCAGGACCGTCGCCTGGCTGAGGTCAATCACTTGAACTCCCGCCGGAATCTTGACTTGGGCCTCCGGTCCGACGTCGGTGATTCGCTCGCCCGAAAGAAGCACCACCTGTCTCGTCAACATCTGGCCGGTCTTGCTGTTGAACAAGCGGCCGGCGCGGACCGCGACCACACGAGGAGCCGGAGGGCACTGAAAGACGCCGCCGTCAGGCCCGACGCACGGTATTGCCCCAGCCCCTCGCCACGGGGGCGGCGGCGCCTGAACCTGCGCCCAAAGCGAAGTGGCACTCAGTAATACCCCGAACGCCGCCAGCACAGATTTGCATCGCATCGCGTACCCTCCCGGTCTGGAGACCCGAACATTACCTCCGCGTCCATGCCGCATGCATGCACATGGAATAGTTTCAACTCGCATTGGGCTGCCGAGTCGTTGACCGGGCGGATCCTAGCGCAGTTTTCAGTTCCCAGTAGCCAGTTTTCAGCTCCATTCCACGCAGAATACGACTGGGAACTGACTACGGGCAACTGACAACTGATCTAGCACGCACTCCGTGCGCCCGGACGGATCGCGCGATGACCCGCGCGACGGCTGCCGGATTGTCGATGCCCGGATCAGGGTGTCCACGCGAGCCATTCAATCGAGCGTGAATGGCGGGTACTCGTCCACGAGTAGCAACAGATAGGCCTCGACTCGCAGTATCCAGCGCATGACGCCCATGCCGAACGGATGTAATCCCGCAGGATATGCGCCGGTAAACAGAATCGCGAACCAGGCGATGATGGTTGTCACACACCACCCGATGATGAGGAAGAAGAGCAAAACGCCGTGCGGCAGCGCGAGCAGCAGCCGGACGGCGATGGTAGCGCGGTCGCGCGGCAGGGCCGGCGGCGTGACGTCAATCGACGCCGGATATGGCGCGTCGCCAAACGGCGGGTATGCGTCGGCGAGGAGCGCCATGTACGCGATCGCCCGCGTGCGCCACCGCAGGTAATACATCTGGAACTCGCGGATGCCGGCCGGCTGATCCCCGGAGATCAAGAGCATGAACCAGCCGACGATGGCGAGCACGTACGCGGCGCCACCGAGGAGGCCGGCCGTCCCGATGCGGTTAATCCACATCGCCGGGCCCACGAGAATGCTGTGGGGAATGGCGAGAATGGGCCGGAGCGCGGTTGTCAGCCGGTCCCGATTCTCCAATCGTGTTTCGACAGCGATTGTGACGGGATATGGCACGTTGTCCTCACATGTCATGAAGCTGCCGCGGCAGGAGCGCCGCGCGCAGGGCGATGAGAACCGCAAAGACGTCGATCACTTCCTGGCTGAGCGCACCTTCCACGGGGGTCAGATATCCGGCGGCGGCGAACATCATCCCACCAATGCTGAGCGCCATGCCACCGACAGCGCTCTGCAGCCCAATGGTACGCATCCGCCGGCTGATGTGCATGAACTCGTCGACTTTCTGCAGCGAGTTGTCCATCGCGATCACGGTCGACTGACTGCGCCAGACGTGGCCGACGGTGATCGCCTTCACCTCTTGGCAGGCAGGGAGCAAGATCAGGGCCGCTGTTCTGGCACGGCCTCTTCGCGCGGAATCTCGACGCAATCCTGGCGGGTGCGCGTGGCGTGTGCGGCCTGCCCGGAAGTTTTCGCGGCGCCGCTGAATTTTTCGGTTCGCGGACCCTCCGTGGCGCGCGAAGGAAAGCCGATCGGTGTGCGACTCCATGGGTACGGGTGTTGCGTCGTGGGTTGTCGTCAGGGGCGAGGCATCATGTCCGAACTGATCAATCGAATGATCGCCGGCCGCCTCGAGGAGGCCGCCGGGCTGCTCCAGGGGGACGGCGCGGATCCGGTTTACGTGCGCGCGTACGCGCTGGCCGCTTCGTCGGTGCGGCACTGGCCCATCTCGATGGCCGTGATGTATCGTCACCGGGGCGTGGAAGGACTCGAGGAGGTGCCGGGCGTCGGCCCGAGCATCGCGCGCGTGATTCGCGAGCTGCTGACGCGGCATCGGCTGCCTCCGCTCGCACGGCTCCACGAGAAACCGAATGCTCCTGCGTCAAACACCGGCCCTGCACCGCCGGCAGTCGAGGAATTGCTGGACGTGGATCGCGAGTACCGTCGGAAAGCGGCGGCCGGGGAGCTGCAGTGCATCGCGCCTCTCAGGTTCAATGCGGCACGCGACGCCTGGTTGCCCGTGCTGCGCACGCGGCGCGGTCCGCGGCGCTACACGGCGCTGTTCTCCAACACGGAGCGCGCCCATCGATTCGGCAGAACCCACGACTGGGTGGTGCTGTACAGCCGTGACGAGACCGGCGAACACCAGTACACGGTGATCACCGGAGGCCACGGCGCCCTCCGTGGGCACCGCGTGGTGGCCGGCCGCGAGCACGAATGTCTTGCAGTGACGCGGCGCGCGGCGTGACCGCACCGGACCTTGGACTCGTGCTCAGCGGTGGCGGCGCGCGTGGCGCCTACCAGGTCGGCTTCCTGCGCTACCTCGCGTCGCGGTATCCCAACCTCGCCCCCGGAATCCTGACCGGCGTCTCCGCGGGCGGAATCATCGCGACTCATCTTGCGTCTCGCCAGGGCACATTCGCAGAGGGCGTGGCGGATCTCACGGACCTGTGGCGCGCCCTGCGCATGCGCGACGTCTTCCGCGTCGATCCGGTTGACCTCACGTCGCGCGTTGCGCGGTGGGGCCTGCGCCTGGTCGGCGGCGGGATGCCCGGATCGCCTCATGCACGCAGCCTGGTGAACACCACGCCGCTGCGCGGGTTGCTGATGGACGCGCTCAACGCGGCGCCTGACGGCACGATTCCGGGCATCGCGCGCCGGCTCGAGACCGGCGCGCTGAACGCGGTGGCGTTGACCGCGTCCAGCTACTCGACGGGGCAGTCCGTCACCTGGGTCCAGAATGCCGAGGGCTGCGGCGTGCTGACGTGGGAACAGCCGCACCGGAAGAGCATTGCCGGATCCCTGCGTGTTGATCAGGTGATGGCCTCCTGTGCGCTGCCGTTCTTCTTTCCCGCGATCAACGTCGACGGCGCCTGGTACGGTGACGGCGGGATCCGGTTGACGGCGCCGCTGTCGCCCGCCATTCACCTCGGCGCGCGCAGAGTTCTTGCGGTCTCCACGCGCTATGCGCGATCGCGGCAGGAGGCTGACCGATCCGCGGTCACCGGATACCCTCCACCGGCGCAGGTGGCCGGCGTGCTCCTCAACGCCATTTTCCTGGATCTACTGGATGCCGATGCCTTGCAGCTGCATCGACTGAACTTCTTCATCGACCAGGTGCCACCAGACGCAACCGGGGGGATGCGGCATGTCGACCTGCTCGTGCTGAGGCCCTCCCAGGATCTTGGCCGGCTCGCGAATGAGTACGAGGTCGACCTGCCACGAGGCTTCCGGTTTCTCGCCAGGGGGCTTGGCAGCCGTGAGACCTCGTCGAACGACATGCTCAGCCTGCTGATGTTCCAGGAGGAGTACCTCGCCCGCCTCATTGAGCTGGGCGAAACCGACGCGCTCGCGCGAGCCGGAGAGATCGATACGTTCCTCCAGAGGCCAGGCGGAATCGCGGGGGAATTTCCGCGCCCGGAAGGAACCTCGCGGGCCTGACACCGTTGGCGCGAGTGGTGCATGTCCTTCCGTCGGGATGAAGTAGAGTAGAAGAACCCCATCAGGATTTCCCACCATGGCCACGCACGATCTACTGCTCGCTCGCATCCGCGGTGAGTTCAGTGAAATGCCTGGTCTTCGATTGACCTTCGCGCAGGCGTGCCGCCTGTGGCACCTGGACGCCGCGACCTGTCACACGGTGCTGGAGGCTCTCGTCGCCGAGCGGTTTCTGTACCGGACGCGCGAGGGCGCCTACGCGGCGTTTGCCCCGACACGTGCCGCGAAGGCGGCGCTGTCCAGCTCCAAGACCTCAGGCGCGAGTCCGCGCCGGCGCGCCTGACGCAGCACGCCTTTCCTCACTTCCTCAGGTCGCTCAAGCGCCGCTCGTAATCGTCTCGATCGATTTCGCCGTGCGCGTAATTGACACTGTGACTGCAGCATGGAGCGTTCCATCGCCACGCCTCTCCACAAGAATCCGCAGCCATTGGGTTATCCTGCGCGCCGACACTGCATGAATGGCGAGCATATGATGGGCAACAGCCGATGCTGATGACGCTGGGCAACACGCGATCCCGCTCCGCCTGCTGGCGCATGGTTTCTTTGCAGCGCGGTATCGCGTGACGCCGCACCAACCAGCCAGCTCCACTTCCGTCGAACGGCAGGTGCTCGACATCGTTGCCCGCCTGGTCGCTGAACTCGGCGGCGCGCGGAGGCCGGCGCCGGCGCTGGACGATTCGCTCGACCGGGACCTCGGCATCAGCAGCCTCGAGCGCGTCGAGCTGCTGCTCAGGATTGAGCGGACATTCGGCGTCCGGCTGCCTGACGCCGTGATGGCCGAAGCGGGCACACCGAAGGATCTGGTGGCCGCCATTCTTCGCGCCTCGCCCGCCACTGCTGAAGCGATCCCGGCGCCCTTTCAGCCAGCGACTCCGGGAACCGCCGCGCCGGTTTCAGCGCGAACGCTTGTTGACGTGCTGCGGTGGCACGCCGAGCGGACGCCCGACAGGACGCACATCCATCTGCGCCTCGAGGACGGCACCGAAAAACCAATCACATATGGGGAACTGCTCGCTGGCTCGAATGCGGTTGCCGGCGGCCTGCGGGCGCTCGGCGTGACAACGGGTGAGGCCGTTGCGCTGATGCTGCGCACCGAACAGGCTTATTTCGAGGCGTTCTTCGGCGTCCTGACGGCTGGCGCCGTGCCGGTTCCGCTCTATCCGCCGGTGCGGCGTGACGAGATTCTCGACTACGCGCGCCGGCAACGCGCGATTCTTCGCAACGCGGGTGCGCGAGTGCTGGTCACGTTCCCGGAAACGGAACGGATCGCGGCGCTCATTCGAGCCCAGGTGCCGTCACTCGAGACGATCACGACCGTGGATCGCCTCGGCGCCGCGGGCACCGGCACGGCCCCGGAACCGTTGACGGGCACATATGAGCCCGCGCTCATTCAATACACGTCGGGCAGCACGGGGGCTCCGAAGGGCGTTCTGCTGACGCACGCCAACATCCTTGCGAACATCCGTGCCATTGGCGAGGCGATCGCTGTTCGTGCCGACGACGTCACCGTGAGCTGGTTGCCGCTCTATCACGACATGGGACTGATTGGCTCGTGGCTCGGGTCGCTCTACTTCGGCGTACCGATCGCCATCATGTCGCCGCTCGCGTTCCTTTCCCGGCCGGCGCGGTGGCTCTGGTCGATCCACGCGCATCACGGAACGGTGGCGCCGGCCCCCAACTTCGCGTTCGATTTGTGCGTTCACAAGATCGCCGACGACGAGATCATGGGTCTCGACTTGAGCGGCTGGCGGCTGGCGTTCAACGGATCCGAGGTCGTGAGCCCCGAGACGATCGATCGCTTCACACGCCGGTTCGCGCCCTATGGATTCAACGCCGGTGCGATGTGTCCGGTCTACGGTCTCGCGGAATCATCGGTCGGCCTCACCGTGTCCGCGCCCGGCCGGCAACCTCGTGTGGACCGGATCGCGCGTCAGCCTTTCGAACGAGCCCGTGCGCTGCACCCGGCGGCGCCTGGGGAAGCGCATCCACTCCAGTTCGTCTCGTGCGGACGGCCGCTGCCCGGTCACGAGGTCCGCATCACCGACGCGTCAGGGCGCACGCTCAGGGAGCGCGTCGAAGGTCACATCCAGTTCCGCGGCCCATCGGTCACGCGCGGTTATTTCCGGAACGTTGAGGCCACGAGCGCGGTGATGCACGAAGGCTGGATGGATTCCGGCGATCTGGGCTACTGGGCCGACGGCGAGCTCTTCATCACGGGTCGCGAGAAAGACCTCATTATCCTGGGCGGTCGCAACGTCTACGCGCAGGAGGTCGAGGACACGGCCGCCACCGTCGCCGGCGTCCGCAAGGGCTGTGTGGCGGCGTTCGGCGTCCACGATCCCGCGCTCGGGACCGAACGTCTCATTGTCGTGGCCGAGACCAGAGAACGCGACGCCGATCGGCGCGATGCTCTCCGCCAGGCGGTCCTGGATTGCATCGTCACCGCTATCGGCGCGCCACCCGATGTCGTCGTCATCGCTGGTCCTGGGACCATCCTCAAGACGTCGAGCGGCAAGATCCGGCGAAGTGCCACGCGCGACGCGTACGTGAACAAGATACTCGGGCGCGGGAGTTCGGCAGCCAGGCAATGGGGCAACCTGCTGCTCGCCGCGTTCGTTGGCGGTTCGGAGCGAGTGGCATCGCTGGCCGGTCGCTGTCTCTTCACGGCGTATGTGATCGCGATATTGCTGGTCACGCTGCCTGTCTTGTGGCTGTATCTGCTCCTCGGTCCATCAGGCCTGCGCGCCGAACGCGCGGCGAAGCGATGGTCTCGCCTCACATTGACGCTGTGCGGCATTCGTATTCGCGTCACGGGGCTCGAGAACCTGAAAGACATCCGGGCCGGCATCCTGATTGCGAACCACGCCAGCTACATTGATTCCGTCGTCCTCATGGCAGCGATTCCACCGGACTTTCACTTCATCGCCAAGCGTCGGCTCGCAGACTATCCGCTCATCGGCACCGTGATCAGGAAGGCGGGGCACGTGACGATTGAGAAGGCCGATGTGTCGCAGCGTCTCGCCGGCGCCGAGGACATTGCGGGACTCCTCGGGAAGGACGAGCTGCTGATGATTTTTCCTGAAGGGACATTCCTCCGGCCTGCCGGCCTGCTCCCGTTTCGCCTCGGTGCGTTCAAGGCGGCTGTCGAAACCGGCCGGCCCATCGTCCCGATCGCCCTTCGCGGGACTCGGCACATCCTGCCGGACGGCACGTGGCTGCTCCGGCATGGCCCGATTGACGTGACGATCGGCGCTCCGCTTCGTCCGCGCGCGCAAGGCTGGCAGGAAATGGTGCGTCTGCGTGACGCCGCGCGCGAC
>JAHFUO010000103.1 GCA_023265015.1 Acidobacteriota bacterium
TCGGAGACGAAGCGCCAGAAAACGCTGCAGCGCGAGCTCGAGTGGATCCGGATGTCGCCGCGCGCCCGGCAGGCCAAGGGCAAGGCGCGACTCAACGCCTACGAACAACTGCTGAACGAAGACACGGCGCAGAAGATCGAGCAGGTCGAGATCTACATTCCGCCCGGTCCGCGCCTTGGCGACATGGTGGTCGAGGCGCGGGGGATCCGCAAGGCGTACGGCGATCTGCTCCTGATGGACGACCTGAGCTTCACACTGCCGCGCGGCGGCATCGTTGGCGTGATCGGTCCGAACGGCGCGGGCAAGACGACGCTCTTCAGGATGATCACGGGACAGGAGAAGCCGGACGATGGGACGCTGCGGCTGGGGGAGACGGTGCAGCTTGGCTATGTCGACCAGAGCCGCGACGCGCTGAGTCCCGCGAAGAGTGTCTGGGAGGAAATCTCCGGCGGAGAAGACGAGTTGATGGTCGGCAGGCGGCCGGTCCCGTCGCGGGCGTACGTGTCGTGGTTCAACTTCAAGGGCGCGCAGCAGCAGCGCAGGGTCGGGACGCTCTCGGGCGGTGAACGCAACCGCGTCCATCTCGCGAAGCTCCTGCGGCGCGGTTCCAACCTGCTGCTGCTGGACGAGCCGACCAACGACCTCGACGTCGACACGCTGCGCGCCCTCGAAGAGGCGCTGCTCAACTACGCCGGCTGCGCCGTCGTCATCAGCCACGACCGCTGGTTCCTCGATCGCATTGCCACGCACATGCTCGCCTTCGAGGGCGACAGCCTCGGCGTCTGGTTCGAAGGCAATTACCAGGACTACGAAGCGGACCGGCACCGCCGCCTGGGCGCCGAGGCCGACACGCCGCATCGGATCAAGTACCGCAAGCTGACACGGTAAGATGCCGGGTCCGAAGGACCCGGCCTGCGAGCACGTCGGGCGGGCCCTGTGAACCCGCCGGGAACCACCACGTCGGGCGGGTCCTGTGGACCCGCCGGGAGGAATCTATGAACGCAGAGCAGGCGAAAGTCCTTGTCGAGCACCTGGCCGGTCTGATCGAGAGCGAAGTCGCCACCACATGTAAGGTGCTGGCGGCGACGAAGGCCGGCAACGGCGATTACAAGCCGGACCCGAAATCGCGCAGCGCGCGCGAGTTGGCGGCGCATGTCGCGGTCGCGGACAACTGGTTCCTCCAGTCGATCATCGACGGCAAGTTCGAGTTCAACCCGGAAGAGGCAGGCAAGGCGGAATCGGGATTCAAGAGCGCCGACGAAATCGTGGCGTTCTATCAAAAGGAGATTCCCGCGCGGCTCAAGCAGGTCCGCGCGCTGCCAGGCGACACGCTGGCGCGTGAAGTCGATTTCTTCGGTTTTCTGAAGCTGCCGGCCGTGTCTTTTCTCGGGCTGGCGAACAACCACAGCATCCATCATCGCGGACAGCTCGCGGCGTACCTGCGCCCGATGGGCTCGAAGGTGCCGTCGATCTATGGAGGCAGCGCCGACGAGCCCATGGCGGCTGGTTAAACCGTAAGGCAAAGGGCAAGGGTCAACACGTCTTTTCTCGATCTCAGATCATTTCTCGATCGGCTCCGCCGTGACGATGGCCTCGCCACGGTGGAGGTTCCCGTCGATTCCCGCCTCGAAGTCGCGGAGATTCACCGGCGCGTGATCGCTGCCGGCGGTCCCGCGCTTCTGTTTACCAACGTCGCTGATTCCAGTTTCCGTCTCGTTACCAACCTGTTTGGCACCGCGAAGCGAGCCGAGGTCGCATTCGGCGATCGGCCGCTCCGCCTCGTTCGCCGGCTGGTGGAACTCGCGGAAACGCTGCTTCCGCCGAGCGCATCCTCCCTGTGGGATGCGCGTGATGTGGCACGCGACCTTATTCGCGTCGGCACACGCCGCGTTCCGAAGGGTCCTGTCGTCGAGCGCGTTACATCCGACGTGCGGCTCGATCGGCTGCCGGCGCTGACCTGCTGGTCCGGGGACGGCGGTCCGTTCATCACGCTGCCCCTCGTCTACACGACGCATCCCGACAAGCGAGGGCATAACCTGGGCATGTATCGGATGCAGGTGCACGACGCGCGCACGACCGGGATGCACTGGCAGATCGGAAAAGGGGGCGGCTATCACTACGCCATCGCCGAGGGCCGCGGCCAGAGTCTGCCTGTAACGGTGTTTCTCGGCGGGCCGCCGGCGCTCATGCTGTCGGCTGTGGCGCCGCTGCCGGAAAACGTTCCGGAGCTGCTGCTGGCCTCGCTCATCGCCGGTGAACGGCTCCCACAGGTGCGGGGGTACGGGCCGCATCCGTTGATCGCCACCGCGGAGTTCGCATTGATGGGGCACGTTCCCCCGGGGGTGCGTCGACCCGAGGGTCCGTTCGGCGATCACTACGGCTATTACTCGCTGCAGCACGACTACCCGATTTTTGAAGTGCGACAGATGGCGCATCGCGCCGACGCGATTTATCCCGCGACGGTCGTCGGCAAGCCGCGGCAGGAAGACCTCTACATCGGCGATCTCCTGCAGGAGCTGCTGTCGCCGCTCTTTCCGCTCGTGATGCCCGCCGTCGAACGGCTCTGGTCGTACGGCGAGACCGGTTATCACTCGCTCGCGGCCGCGATCGTCAAGCAGCGCTACAAGCGCGAGGCCATGGCCAGCGCGTTCCGCATTCTTGGTGAAGGGCAGCTGTCGCTCACGAAGTTCCTGCTGGTCACTGACCGATACGTCGACGTGAAGGATTTTCCGCGGACGCTCGAGCACATTCTGGCGCGCACGCAACCCGAGACGGATCTGTACGTCCTCTCCAATCTGTCCATGGACACGCTGGACTACACGGGGCCGGCCGTGAACGAGGGATCGAAAGGTGTATGGCTGGGACTGGGTGACGCGGTGCGGGAGCTGCCGCGCGAATTCAGTGCCGCCGCCGTGCCTGCGGGCGTGACCGACGTGCGCGTCTTCTGCGGAGGATGTCTTGTCGCCGGCGGGCCGTCGTACGCAATCGAACCTGCCGCTGCGGAGCGTCTTGCGGGCGATCCGGCATTTGCCGGCTGGCCGCTCGTCGTCCTGACCGACGAGCCCGCGCGGGCGGCGGCCAGCCCGATGAACTTCCTCTGGACCACGTTCACGCGCTTCGAGCCGGCCTCCGACATTCACGCGCGCGAACGGCGCATCGTGCGCAATCACATCGCGTACAGCGGTCCGATTGTGATTGACGCGCGCCTGAAGCCCGCGTTTCCGGAAGAGCTCGCGTGCGATCCCGCGACGCACGACCTCGTCACGCGGCGATGGAGGGAATATTTCCCTTCGGGCCGCGTTGTCATGGGCGACTCAGCCCGCGCGCATCTGGATTAGGTTGAACATCGTATTAAAATACGATATCGTATCTTGCATGCCAAAGAATGCGATTTCCGTCACGCTGGAGGCGGGAAACCTGACGTGGCTGAGGGCGCGTGCAGGCGCTGGGGAAGCCCGCAGCGTCAGTGATCTGCTCGACCGGATCGTCAGCGAGGCTCGCGCGCGCACCATTAGGACCGAAGTGAAGTCGGTCATCGGGACCATTGACGTCGATCCCTCAGATCCGCTGTTGCTGAAGGCTGATGACGCAATCCACGTGCTGTTCGCGAAATCGCTGGGGAGGCCGTTCCTGGTGAAAGAACGCGGGACGACGTACGACACCCGTGTGGACCGCAAGAACCCTCGTCGCGGCCGGACGCGGCGTGGCTGACGGTCTTCCAGCTGCGGTCACGGACACGCATCCGTTGATATTCCACGCGTTAAGGAGCCAGGCACTTGGCCCTCGTGCGGCAGCAATGTTCGACAAAACCGAGCGCCAGCAGGGTGTGCTCTATGTGCCCGCCGCGGTCATCTGGGAGTGCACGCTGCTGGCGCGCGTCTCGCGCATCAATC
This sequence comes from Acidobacteriota bacterium, assembly GCA_023265015.1. Classification (GTDB taxonomy): domain Bacteria; phylum Acidobacteriota; class Vicinamibacteria; order Vicinamibacterales; family UBA2999; genus Gp6-AA40. Next base: position 3,894 of record JAHFUO010000103.1, read on the forward strand.
TGCGCCGCACCCCACGCACGTTCTTCGACGACCTGTTCAGCAACCCCGCGTATCAGCCCGTCGACCTCACACCAGAACAGATCTTCATTGGAGACGAGCTGCGATTCACCCGCGATCCTTTCGATGTCTTGATCTGCGCTGCGGCGCGGTCGCTGAAGCTGCCATTGATTACCCGCGATGCGCAGATCCGCGGTTCCGGGGCGGTGAAGGTCATCTGGTGATTCAACCGACGGCCGACTTGAACGCCGTCTGCGCTCCACGTCTGAGCCCGGGCGGCGCGCGTGCTCATCCCGGCAGGAACCGCCGAGGTTCCTCGATCCGGTCTCTGAGAATCCCGGCGCGCGCGATCCGCTGGGGCGCGGACCTTGACGTCGGCGAAACTCAGTTCAGGGCATTCGGGACAGCGAGGGTGAACGGCGCGATCTGCGCCTCGAATTTCTCGCCGTTGGCGGTCACCATCTGGTAGGTCCCCTGCATCGACCCGACAGAGGTCTTCAGGGGACAATAGCTGGTGTATTCAAACGACGCGCCTGGCGCGAGCACGGGTTGCTCGCCGACGACGCCGGGTCCCTTGACGCGCTCGACTTCGCCCTCGGCCGTCGTGATGATCCATTCACGCGAGATGAGCTGCGCCGTCTCCGAGCCGACGTTCGAGATCCGCACGTTGTAGGCGAACAGATAGGAACTGTCGCGCGGCGAGCTGCGGTCCGAAAGGTACGTGCTCCGAACCTCCACGCGGATGCCGCGCGTCGTAGCAGTGCTCGAGAACCCGCGGGCGGTGGTGGTCGTATCGGGCATAGACAAGACCTGATTATGACATGGCGACAAACCTGAACCTCAGAGGGATGCGGACAGGCGAGCACTCGGGGCGTACTGCAGGGCGACCGCTCCCGACGGAGCCGCCGAAGAAGAAGAAGATCTCTGCCTCGGCCGCGTGGCGGGAGGCGCGGGAGCTCGTGTGGGCGCACCGGCGCCGCCTCACACTCGGTCTCGGGCTCATGCTCGTGAGCCGACTCGCAGGCCTTGTGCTCCCCGCATCGTCGAAGTATCTCATCGACGAAGTCGTGGGGAACAAGCGTACCGATTTGCTGCCGCTGATCGCGATGGCCGCCGGCGCCGCGACGATCGTGCAGGCGGCCACCTCGTTCGCGCTCTCGCAGATCCTCGGCGTCGCCGCACAGCGCGCGATCACGGACATGCGCAAGCGCGTGCAGGCGCGCGTGATGCGCCTGCCGATCCGGTACTTCGACTCGACGCAGACCGGCGTCCTCGTGTCGCGCATCATGTCGGATGCGGAAGGCATCCGGAATCTGGTCGGCAGTGGACTCGTACAGCTTGCCGGGGGTCTCGTCGGCGCCGTGATGGGTCTCGGCGTGCTGTTCTGGCTGAACTGGCGGCTGACGGCAATCACGATCCTCGTGCTGGGCGTGTTCGGCAGCGGAATGGCGTACGCGTTCCGCACGCTCCGTCCGCTCTTCCGCGAGCGCGGCAAGATCAACGCGGAAGTCACCGGCCGGCTCACCGAGGCGCTTGGCGGCATCCGCATCGTCAAGTCCTACACGGCGGAGAAGCGCGAAGAGATCGTCTTCACGAAGGGCGCGCATCGCCTGTTCCGCAACGTCGCCAAGTCGATGACCGGCGTCTCGGCGACGACCACCGGCGGCACGATCGTCGTCGGCATCGTCGGCGTGCTGATGATCTGGCTTGGCGGCCGCGCGATCATCGCCGGCGAGATGACGCTCGGCGATCTCATCATGTACATCTTCTTCATCGGCCTCGTCGCTGCGCCGCTCATCTCGATTGCCTCGATCGGGACGCAGATCACTGAAGCGTTCGCCGGGCTGGATCGGATTCGCGAAATCCTGGACATGTCGACCGAGATCGACGAGGACGCGACGCGCGCCTCGATCGACCGGCTGAGTGGCGACGTGGCGTTCGATCGCGTCTGGTTCGAGTACACGGAGGGTCAGCCCGTGCTCCGCGGCGTCTCTTTCCAGGCGGCGCCAGGCACGACGACGGCGCTCGTGGGATCGAGCGGTTCGGGCAAGAGCACGCTGATCAGCCTGGTGATGGCGTTCAATCGTCCGACGAAGGGACGCGTGCTCGTCGATGGCCGCGATCTGGCGGATGTGAAGCTGGTCGACTACCGCCATCAACTCGCATCCGTCCTGCAGGACAACTTCCTGTTCGACGGGACGATTGCCGACAACGTCGGCTACGCCAAGCCTGGCGCCAGGCTCGAGGAGATCAAAGAGGCGTGCCGCATTGCGCATTGCGACGAGTTCATCAACCAGTTCCCGAATGGCTACGAGACCATCGTCGGCGAACGCGGCATCAAGCTCTCGGGCGGCCAGCGGCAGCGCGTGTCGATCGCGAGAGCGATCCTGGCAAACCCGCGCATCCTCATCCTCGACGAGGCAACCTCGAGCCTGGACAGCGAAAGCGAGCAGATGATCCAGGACGGCCTTCGCCGGCTGCGGTCGGGCCGGACGACATTCGTCATCGCGCATCGGCTGTCGACGATCCGCAGTGCCGGGCAGATTCTCGTCCTCGAGGCAGGCGAAATCGTGGAGCGCGGGACGCACACGGAGCTGCTCGCGCTGAACGGCCGGTACCGCCAGCTCTACGACAAGCAGTACAAGTTCGAAACCGACCGGTTCATCAATCCCGGGGAAGACTTCACTCCCGAACCCGAGAAGCCGGCCGCGCCGCCGCGTGTCGGAACGGCCATCTGACTCTTTCCGTCTATTAATCAGACCAGGCTCATCATCGATGATCGATCCCGGATTCCTCATCGACGGCGTGTTGCGCGGCGTGCTTGGCGTCAGGCCGAAGCGGTCGCGCGGGGCGCTGGGCTTCCTCACCGGCCGTCGCGGCGGCTGGCTGAGCAACCCCAACACGATTCTCACGGCAGCGGGCGTGGTCTGGGGCATTTTCGATACGCTCAATCAGACTCCGAACTCACACCCGAACCCGAACACGGGTCCGACAGATTCAGTCGGGTCAAGCGGTGCAACGGGCTCGATCCCACCGCTGCCAACCGAGGTCCCGGATGATGCGCTGAGGATCGTCCGGCTCGCGATTTCGGCGGCGAACGCCGACGGCGCGATGCACGAACGCGAGCGCGCCGCCGTGCTCGAGCAGGCATCCGCATCAGGAGGCGCCGGCGTCGTTGCCGCGGAACTGCAGCGTCCGACGCCTCTTGCGCAGATCGTGTCGGGCGTCACCGATCCAGCGCAGCGCGCCACGCTGTACGTCCTCGCATTCACGATTCTCCGCGCCGACGAACAGATCACCGGCGCCGAGCGCATTTATCTCGCGCAGCTCGCGAATCTGCTCGGACTCAGTCCGGAAGAAGTGCGGAAGCTGGAAGAGGGCGCCGCTAAGCGAATTGATCATTCCGATTCGCCGGGTCCGTAGGACCCGGCCTACATTCGTACTCGTAGGGCGGGTCTTCAGACCCGCTGGAGAGTACGCAGGGCGGGTTCCGCCGCCTACTAGCCGTGGCGGCGGACCCGCCGTTCGGGAGACAGCAAATGGCTGATCAACAGTGGTACATGGCAATCGGTGGACACCAGGTCGGACCCGTCTCGCAGGACGACGTGATTACCAGCCTGCGGAACGGCACGATCGACGGCAGCACGCTGGTATTCACCGCCGGCCTCAAGAACTGGACGCCGCTCAAGGACGTGCCCGAGCTCGCGCGCTATCTGACCGGCCATGCCGGCGCCGCCGCTGCGCCGCCGCCGCCGATCGTGCCGGGGCGGCAGGCGCACGACATCGACTTCAGAATCCTGGGCACCGAGATGCAGTTCGTCGAGGTCGAGCTCGATCCGGGTGAGAGCGCGGTCGCCGAGGCGGGCTCGATGATGTACATGACGCCGGGCATCCAGATGGAGACGATCTTCGGCGATGGGTCGTCGCAGCAGCGATCCGGCGTGATGGGCGCGCTGCTCGGCGCGGGCAAGCGGTTGATCACCGGTGAGAGCCTCTTCATGACGGTCTTCACGAACGCGGGCGCCGGCAAGCAGCAGGTGTCGTTTGCGGCGCCGTACCCCGGAAAAATCCTCGCGATGGATCTGAAGCAGCTGGGCGGACACCTCGTCTGTCAGAAGGATTCGTTTCTGTGCGCGGCCCGTGGTGTGTCGATCGGCATTGCCTTCCAGCGCAAGATCGGCGTCGGGTTGTTCGGCGGTGAAGGCTTCATCATGCAGCGGCTCGAAGGTGACGGTCTCTGCTTCGTGCACGCAGGTGGGACCGTGCATCCTGTCGACTTGAAGGCCGGTGACACGCTGCGCGTCGACACCGGATGTCTGGTCGCGCTGCAGCCGTCGGTCGGCTACGACATTCAGTTCGTCGGCAAGATCAAGACGGCGCTGTTTGGCGGGGAAGGATTGTTCTTTGCGGCGCTGACGGGACCCGGCCGCGTGTGGCTCCAGTCGCTGCCGTTCAGCCGCATGGCCGATCGCATCTACAAGGCGGCGCCGGCCGCCGGCGGGAGCCGGCGTGAAGCGGGCTCGATTCTCGGCGGTCTCGGCGATCTCATGGACGGGGATTCGTAGGCTCGAAAAACAGCTCGTCGATTTTCGCGGCCAGAATAGAGTCTGGACTACGCTAGTCAGATGCGCACCTCGTCGGTCCTGGTCACCGGGGCCAACGGCGAGATCGGTCACGGCCTCATCACCCGCCTGGCCGCCAGCGGCCGGCCGATCGTCACGATCGACATCGCTCCGCTCGAGCCGGCGCTCGCCAGGCTCGTTCGCCGCGAGTTCACCGGATCGATTACCGACACGGCTCTCCTCGAGCGGGTCCTCTCGGAGTTCGAGATCGATCTTGTCTTTCATCTCGCGGCGCTCCTGTCGACGCGCTCCGAGTTCACGCCGATGACCGCGCATGAAGTCAACGTCGAGGGGACGCTCAACCTCCTCGAGTTCGCGCATCACGAAGGCGAATCGCACGGACGTCCCGTCGTCTTTCTCTATCCGTCGTCGATTGCGGCATACGGTCTGCCGGACCTCGAGACCAAGACGCGCGTGCACCGCGTCCGCGAAGACGAGTGGAACACGCCGACGACGATGTACGGGTGCAACAAGCTGTATTGCGAGCATCTCGGACGGTATTACGCGAAGCACTACAAGCAGCTCGCCGCGGACTCGACCGCCGGACGCGTCGACTTCCGATGCGTGCGCTTTCCTGGCCTCATCTCAGCCGTCACCGTTCCATCCGGCGGCACATCGGACTACGCTCCTGAGATGATTCATGCGGCTGCGCGTGGCGAGCCGTACGCGTGCTTCGTGCGTCCCGACACCCGGATCCCGCTCATGACGATGCCCGATGCGATCGACGCGCTGGTGCGGCTAGCGTCAGGGCCACGCGAGCGGCTGACGCGGACGGCGTACAACCTGGCGGCGTTCAGTCCCACGGCGGAGCAGATCTGCGACGTTGTTCAGAAGACATTCCCCCGCGCGGCGATTACCTGGCAGGTCGATCCCAAGCGCCAGCGCATCGTCGACTCGTGGCCGGCGGAGGTGGATGACACGACGGCCAGGCGCGACTGGGGGTTTGCGCCGCGCTACGACTTCAAGGCGGCCTTCGATGACTATTTGATCCCGACGATTCGGGAACGATACAGCCTATGAAACACTGCAGGGGGCAGGGGCC
>JAHFUO010000104.1 GCA_023265015.1 Acidobacteriota bacterium
GCCTCGCCCGCCTCCGCAACGTAGCGGCCAAACGGATCGGCGATGAACGAGTGGCCGAAGAACGTGACGCCGTTCGTTCCGGGCTCGTCCTCGTGCCCGATACGGTTGGGCGAGGCGACGTAGACGCCGTTGGCAATCGCGTGCGCGCGTTGAACGGTTCTCCACGCCTCGACCTGCGCCGCGCCCCATTCGTCTTTCTCAGCGGGGTGCCATCCGATCGCCGTGGGGTAGAAGAGCACCTGCGCGCCGAGGAGCGCCGTGATGCGCGCGGCTTCGGGGTACCACTGGTCCCAGCAGATCAGCACGCCGATCGCCGCGTACCGCGTCTGCCAGACCTTGAACCCGTTCGCTTCGCCGGGCGTGAAGTAGTACTTCTCGTAGAAGAGCGGATCGTCGGGAATGTGCATCTTGCGGTAGACGCCCAGCAGCGTCCCGTCCGCGTCGATGATCGCGGCCGAGTTGCGGTAAATCCCGGCGGCCTGCCGCTCGAAGATCGGCGCGATGACGACAATCTCGAGCTCGCGCGCAATCGCCTGCATCCGCTCCGTCGTCGGCCCGGGGATCGGCTCCGCCAGGTCAAAGCGATCGCTGTGTTGCGCCTTGCAGAAGTACGTCGCGTTGAACAGTTCCTTGAGGCAGACGATCTGCGCGCCTTTCCGGGCGGCCTCGCGGACCAGCCGTTCCGCCCGCGCGACGTTGGCCGTCACGTCACCGGTCGCGTGATCCTGGATGATTCCGATGGTGAAGGGCGTCATGTGGGATTTTGAGATAGCCTACCCCGAAGACAAAGAACCGACCGACGAATGCGGTTCTCAGGTTGCTCTGGTGCTCGGGTGCTCGGGTTCCGGTGCTCGGGTTCGCGGGGACGTTGGTTCACCGGAAGGTTCACACGGTTTTGTCAGCGAACACTGAACCGGTGAACGACCCGAGCACCTTGAACCCGCGCACCTACGAACCGGCACCCAAGGACCCGAGCACCAGCGCAACCCGAGAACTGGCTTAGGGCAGTTGCCGGGGCCGAATGCCATGTAGCGCCGCCGCTTGCCCTGCCCATGCTACTCGGCGTATGATTTCTCGAATGTTTTCGCGGTCCAACTTCCAGGTCGGCGGCCAGACGCCTGCGTGCGCCTGTTGTGAGTGCGCTTGTATGTGTTGCTGCCCGGCTCGTGCGACCTGGTTGATGGATTAAGTCTAAGTAGAAACAACCGAGATCATCAGGCCCGCCCGACCGGAAACTAACGGTTTGGCGGGCTTTTTACATTTGTGGCTGCTGAAATCATCGTCCCTGGCTCTGTTGCCAATCTTGGCGCCGGCTTCGACACGCTCGCCGTGGCCGTCCAGCTCTACCTGCGCGCGCGGATCGTCGACATCCGGGCCGACGGAGGGGGACGGCTCGTCGTGGTGAACAGCCGGCCGCCGGTGAGCGGCGAGAACGCGGTCGAGCGGGCCTACGCCGCGATCGCGCGCCGGGCGACCGGCGCCGTGCCGGACGTGTTCGTCGAGGTCGAAAGTGACATCCCGATGGCCGCCGGGCTTGGCAGCAGCGCGGCGGCATCGGTGGCCGGCCTGCGGGTGTTCGAGCAGGTGACCGCGCCGGTTGAGGAGGCGACGCTCCTCGCGGTGGCGACATCGATTGAAGGACATGCCGACAACGCGGCGGCGTCGCTGTACGGCGGCATGACGTCGGTGATTGAAAGTAGTGATGGGGTGCGTGCGTTGCAGTGGAAATGGCCCGACGATCTCCGGTGGATCGTGGCGACGCCGTTCACGGGGCTGGCGACCTCGACGGCGCGCGCGGCGCTGGCGCCAACGGTTCCGCGCGAGGACGCGGTGTTCAACCTGCAGCGGGTGCTTTCACTGGTGCACGCGCTGCAGAACGGCGAGTACGACCGTCTGCGCGAGGCGCTGCAGGACCGCTGGCACCAGCCGGCGCGCGCGGCGCTGGTGCCGCATCTCGGCGCGGTGCTCGCGTTGGACGATCCGGACGTCCTCGGCGCCTGCCTGTCGGGCGCCGGACCGTCGGTGGCGGTGCTGGCACGTCGCGACTTTGCGAGGATCGAACGGCTGCTGCAATCGACGTGTGAAGCAGCCGGATCGCCGGTGACGGTCAGGACGCTTCGCGTCCACCAGTCGCCGGATGTGATGAGCGGCGCGCTGGCGTCTGCCCACGGGAGAACCGCATGAAATTCGTCTCAGGACTGACGTGTCACCTGTGTGGCGCCACGTACCCGGCCCAGGCGCTCTGGGTGTGCTCGGAGTGTCTGGGACCGCTCGAGGTCACCTACGACTACGCGGCGATCAAGAAGGTGATCAGCCGCAGCGCGATCGAATCACGCCCCCGATCGTTATGGCGCTACCTGGAGCTGCTGCCGGTGGAATCACCGAAGACGGGCTTCAATTCCGGCTTCACCCCGCTGGTGAAAGCGGAGCGTCTGGCGCATGAGCTGGGCCTCTCGGAGCTGTACCTCAAGGACGATTCGGTCAACCATCCGACCTTCTCATACAAGGACCGCGTCGTCGCGATTGCGGCGACGCGCGCCGTGGAGCTCGGGTTCCAGGTCTTCGGATGCGCATCGACCGGCAACCTGGCCAACAGCGTATCGGCGCATGCCGCGCGGCTCGGGCTTCCGTGCTACGTGTTCATCCCGAACGATCTCGAGCCGAACAAGATCCTCGGTTCAGCCATCTACGGGCCACACGTGGTTGCCGTTGAAGGCAACTATGACGATGTGAACCGGCTGTGCACGCAGATCGCGGATCGCTACGGGTGGGGATTCGCCAACATCAACCTGCGCAGCTACTACGCCGAAGGCGCGAAGACGATGGGGTTCGAGGTGGCGGAGCAGCTTGGGTGGCGCTTCCCCGACCATCTCGTCTCGCCGGTGGCGGGCGGCACGCTGCTCCCGCGGATCTTCAAGGGCCTTCGCGAATTCCGCGACGTCGGCCTCGTCGAGGGCACGCTTCCCCGGATTCACGCCGCGCAGCCGACAGGATCGGCGCCCGTGATCCGCGCACTCGAGTCGGGCGCGGAGTTCCCCGATCCGGTCAAGCCGAACACGATTGCCAAGTCGCTTGCAATCGGCAACCCGGCGGACGGCTTCCAGGTCATCAAGGTCGTGAAGGAGACGGGCGGCTCGGGCGCCATGGTCACCGACGACGAGATCCTCGACGCGATTCAGCTCCTGGCGCGCACGGAGGGCATCTTCACCGAGCCGGCCGGCGGCACGACGATCGCGGCGACCCAGGCGCTGATCAAACGCGGAGTCATCCGGTCCAACGAGTCGGTGGTCATCTGCATCACCGGCAACGGCTACAAGTCGGCCGAGGTCATGCGCGACCGGGTGGCGGCGCCGACGCAGATCGGCCGCTCGCTCGCCGATTTCGATCGCGTGATTGGATCCCGCCTGAAGGTCCCCGCGTGAGTGTGAATGTGATGTTCCCCGCATTCCTCAACCTCGAATCGCGGCGCGTGCTGGTCGTTGGCGGCGGCCCGGTGGCCGCCAGCAAGCTCGAGTCGCTCCTGTCGGCCGGTGCCCGCGTGAGGGTCGTCGCGCCGGACATTCGTCCCGAGATCGAGCGCGCGGGGGTCGAGATTCTTCGACGCGAATTCCAGGACGCGGATGTGGAGGGCGCCTGGTGGATCGTCGCGGCGGCGCCTCCCGCGGTGAACCGGCAGGTGCTCGCGGCTGCCGAGGCGCGGCGGATTTTCGTGAACGCCGTTGACGATCCCCGGCACGCGACCGCGTATCTCGGCGGGGTCGTGCGGCGCGACGGCGTGACGATCGCGATCTCCACCGACGGCCGCGCGCCGGCCCTTGCAGGACTGCTGCGCGAAGCGCTGGACGCCTGGCTGCCGCGCGAGATCGATGCGTGGATGACGGCCTCCGATGAGGCGCGGCGCGTGTGGCGCGAGCAAGGCGTGCCGATGGACGCGCGGCGCCCCCGGCTTCTTGAGACGCTCAATAAGTTGTACGCCGACAAGGCGGGGTCGCGATGACGGGACACGTGAGCCTTGTCGGCGCCGGCCCCGGCGATCCGGAGCTCTGGACGATGCGCGCCGTTCGGCGGCTCGAAGAAGCGGACCTCGTGCTCTACGACGCGCTGGTCGATGCGCGCGCGCTGCGGCGCTTCACCAGGGCCCAGTGTTTCTGTGTCGGCAAACGCGCCGGACGCGAGAGCGTGCGGCAGGAAACGATCCATCGGCTGATGATTCGCGCGGCGCGTGCCGGCAAGCGCGTCGTTCGACTCAAGGGCGGCGACCCGTTCGTGTTTGGACGCGGGGCGGAGGAGGCGCTGGCGCTGGCAATGGCCGGCATTCCATTCGAGGTCGTGCCGGGCGTCAGCTCGGCGATCGCCGCGGCGGAGCTCGCGCGTATTCCTGTAACCCACCGCGGGCTGGCGTCGGGATTTCTCGTGCTGTCGGGCCACGACGCGGACGGCTTCGACGCGGGGCTCAACGCCGTGCAGCCGAATGTGGTGTCGCTCGTGATTCTCATGGGACTCGGCGCCCGCGGCGATCTGGCGGCGCGCCTGGCCGCCCGCGGCTGGAGCTGGGGGACGCCCGCCGCAATCGTGTGCGGTGCGTCGACGCCCGACGAATGGATTTGGACCGGTTCGCTGGCCGAGATCGGCGAGACCGAGCTGCCCGGCGGCGTCGCCGGCGTGATCGTGATCGGTGACGTGGTGCGTGTTCGTGAAGCGCTGGTGACGGCGACCTCACGCGAGCACACCGCAGATGAGGTGAAGTATGGCCGTAGTTGATGAAGCCGTGCCGGTCGGGCGTGGACGTCTCTCGTTCGCGAAGGAAGCGGATATCGACGAGTTCGTCCACGTCCTGGGCCGCTACGAACGCGGCGAGATCTCGCCGGATGAATGGCGCCGCTTCCGCCTGCTGCGCGGCACGTACGGGCAGCGGCAGGACGACGTGCAGATGCTGCGCGTGAAGATCCCGGAGGGGATCGTCACCGGCGCGCAGTTTCGCGCGCTGTCCGACGTGGCGGCGCGCTATTCACGGGGCTTCGGCCACGTGACGACGCGCCAGAACGTCCAGTTTCATTTCGTCCAGCTGAAAGACGCCGAATACGCGATGCGCGAGATCGCCGAGACGGGGATCACGACGCGCGAGGCGTGCGGCAACTCCGTGCGCAACATCACGGCCTGCCCCTACGCGGGGATTGCCGAGGATGAAATCTTCGACGTCACGCCATACGCCGAGGCGATGACGCGATATTTCCTGAGGCATCCGCTCGCGGGCTCGTTGCCCCGGAAGTTCAAGATCGCGTTCGAGGGTTGCCCGAAGGATCACGCCCTCGCCTCGATCCACGACCTGGGCTGGTACGGCCGCATCGTCGATGGTCGCCGGGGTTTCAGGCTGACGATCGCCGGCGGCACATCGATTCTGCCGACGTCCGGCTACTTGTTGTACGAGTTTCTGCCCGAGGAGGAGATCCTCAACGTGGCGGAGGCAGTCGTCCGCACGTACCATCGCTTCGGCGATTTCCAGCATCGCCAGCGGAACAGGATGAAGTTTCTGATCCGCGAGATCGGCTGGGAGGGATTCAGGGCGAAGTTCGAGGACATGCTCGCCGAGGTGTACCGGGAAGGCGGCACGCGCCTCGAGCTGACCGACGCTCAACGATCAGCCGAGAAGGCGCCCGACTGGACGAAGCCAGCGGCTCCGTCCATCGACGAAATCAAGCGGACCGCGACCAGCGTCGCGCCACACGGCCCCGGGATTCATCCCGGTACCGTCAAGCTGCAGACGATGTCTGACGGGTACCTCAGCTGGCTGCACAGCAATGTCGGTCTGCAGCGGCAGGCCGGCTATGTCCACGTGACGGTGCGCCTGCTGCTCGGCGACTTCACGTCCGGACAGATGCAGGTGCTCGCCGATCTCGCCGAAGCCTACAGCGACGGCACGGCGCGCCTCACGATACGACAGAACGTGCTCTTCAGGTGGGTGCCGGTCTCGCAGATTCGTCCGCTCTACGAGCGTCTCGAAGCCGCCGGACTCGGCGCATCCTCGGCCAACACGGTGGCCGATGTCGTGAGCTGCCCCGGCGCGGAGAGCTGCAAACTCGCGGTGACGCAGTCGCGCGGTCTCGGCCAGATGCTGACGGAGCACCTCAGCGAACACCCGGAATACGTCGCGCTCGTCGACGACGGCGACATCAAGATCAGCGGCTGCCCCAACGGGTGCGGACAGCATCACATCGCCGCCATTGGCTTCCAGGGCAGCGTTCGCAAGGTCGGTGATCGCGGTCTGCCTCAGTACTTCGTGTCGGTCGGAGGCGGAAGCACCGACTCCGGCGCGAAATTCGGCAAGGTCGTGTCGAAGGTCCCTGTCCGTCGCCTCGAGGAAGCTGTGGATCGGCTCTTGACGCTCTACCAGGAGCGCCGTGAACCGGGCGAGGCGCTGGGCGTGTTCTTCCGGCGCATCCCCGCGTTTGTCGTCACGGAAACGCTCAAGGACCTGGCGGAGCTCAAACCGGGAGACGTGACGCCCGAGGACTTCATCGATCTCGGCGACACCGAGACGTTCGCCCCGGAAGTCATGGAAGGCGAGTGCGCATCGTAGCCGCGTACATCAGACCTGGACGACGACCTCCTCGGGATCGTGCACTTTCCTGAGGGGGTCGATCTTCAGCGCGCACATCGCGCCGACAAACAGCAGCGCCGCCGAGAGGAAGAACGGCAGCTGGTAGTTGCCGGTGCGCTGGATGAGGAATCCGAACACCACCGGCGAAATCATTCCCGCGATTCCGAAGCCGGTGTTCATCATGCCGCCGGCCGTTCCGGCGTACCGCGCCGCGATGTCCAGTGGCAGTGACCACAGCACGGCGTTGGTGCACTCCAGGAAAAAGAACGCGAGCGCCAGGTAGCCGACGGCCGCCACCGGGCTCCGCGTGATCACCGCGGGCAGGATGAACACGAGCGCACCGAGCAGGCCGACGACGAGCAGCGAACGCCGCGCCAGCCGCAGGTTGCCTGTCCGCGAGTAGATCCTGTCTGACACGACGCCGCCCAGCGTGTCGCCCACCACGCCCGCCAGCAACGGCAGCATCGTCATGATGGCCATCTGGGAAAGCTTGAATCCGCGCGCCTCCGAGAGGTACGAGGGCAGCCACGTGAGGAACACCCAGAGCGACCAGCCGTAGCAGAAGTCGACCAGGGTGACGAGCCACATCTTCGAGATCATTTCCTTCCACGGCGTCTTGTCGCGTCCCGCATCCTTGACGCTTCGCGTCTTGATCCCGATCTCCTCCAACTCCGCAGCCGTCACGCGCGGATGCTCGGTCGGCGAGTTGGTGTAGTACCACAGCCACAGGACCGTCCAGAGCAGGCTGACCACGCCGAGAACGATGAACGATTCACGCCAGCCGTACGCGGCGACGATGAACAGGACAATCGGCGGCGTGACGGCGCCGCCGAGACGCGCGAAGCTGTGGGTGATTCCCTGTGCGAACCCGCGCTCGCGCACGGGCATCCAGAACGTGAACGCACGCGTCGCGGTTGGAAACGCGCCGCCCTCGCCGATCCCGACGAACAGGCGGCAGAGTACCAGCGTGCTCAGGCCCCACGACAGGCCGGTCAGGATGGTGGCCACCGCCCAGATCACGCTGAGCAGCGCGAGAATCCGCCGCGGCCCGAACTTGTCCGACAGCCACCCGCCGTAGATCTGCATCGCGGCATACGGGTAGGCGAAGGCCGCGAACACGAACCCCAGCTGCGTCGGCGTGAGGTGGAGCTCGGATCTGATCAGCTGACCTGCTACCGCGATGTTCACCCGATCGATGTAGGAGATGAAGCACATGAGACACAGGATGGCCAGCACGACGTGCCTGGTTTTAAGCGATTTCATCTGCTCAATCTCCCGGCCTGGTCAGGCCTGGCGGTCGCGGTACCGAGTCAATAAACGGGTGATGCCTGCAGATCCGCGCGCAGCGCTGGTCGATCTCCTGCTCGGCGGGGGCGCTGACTGTAGAACCGGTGATGAGTTCATCAATAATTGCGAGGTTCGGGAAGCGGCTGGCGGGCCCCAGCGCGTCTGAGAGAGTCAACGTACCGGACGGTCCGCAACGTGTCAAATAAAATACGGTGCGGGTCCCCTAGTAACGCAGGCGTATGCGTCACCGGACGGCATCGCTACTGGCTATCTTCGGCTGTCCGAGGAAATGTTCGCGCCGCGCGGGGCCGGTCCCGCCGGCCCGTGCCGCCGATATGGCCGTTCGCGAGTGGCCGAGCGTCGGAACGATCGGCGGTGATAACGGAATTCGCTTATAGGATTTCACGAGAGGTATGAACTTTCATCAGCTTCACATCTTCTATGTGGTCGCGCAGCGCCGCAGCATCACGGGCGCCGCGAGGGAACTTCACCTGACACAGCCTGCGGTCAGCCTGCAGATCAGAGCGCTCGAGAAAGCATGCGGGCTGCCGCTGCTCGAGCGCGGCGGTCCGCATCTCCGCATGACGCAGGCCGGCGAGGCGTTGTACCGCTGTGCCGTGTCGATCCTCCACACACGGGACGAGGCGCGCCGGCTGATGGGGGAGCTGGGCGCGGCAACGAAGGGCAAGTTGATCCTCGGCGCCAACACCACCGGTGGCATGTACTTGCTGCCGCGAATCGTGCGGGCCTTCAAGGAACAGTATCCCGAGACGGACATCACGTTTCAGATCGACGCAACCGAGCGGCTGTACGAGAGCGCGCTGCAGAACGTGCTCGACATGGCGCTCGTCGGTGGCCCCACGAAGGACAAGCGGTTCGGCGTCGAGCCGGTCTGTCTCGACAACGTCGTCCTCATCGTGTCTCCGTCCCACGCGTTCGCGCGGCGCGGGACGGTCCCGGTGCGGGATCTGAAAGGGCAGCCATGCGTGCTTCCGCAGCAGGGATCGCGCACGCGCCAGCTTGTCGAGCAGAAGCTCAAGGCCGCCGGCGTGACGTTGAACGTCGTGATGCAGCTGCCCGGGACGGAGGCCGTGAAGAAAGCGGTCGAGGCGAACCTCGGAATGGGCTTCGTGTCTTCGTACGCCGTCGAACGGGAAGCCGCGATCGGGGTCCTGAGGCTGGTCCACGTCGAGCGGTTCGAGATCACACGCCACATGGAATTGATCTACCGGAACCAGAAATACTTCTCGCCCGTTGCGCAGCGTTTCCGCGAGTTCATTCACCGCTATGCAGAACAGATCGTGCCGATCAGCGCCGTGGCGCCGATCGCCAGGGGCACGCGCGGCAACGTAGTCCGCCGCAAGCCGCGCGCACGGTGACGTGACATGCGGTGCGATATCATCGCGCCATGACTGCCGCGCCGCCGCTCGAGGGCCTGACCGTCATCGACCTCACCCGGGTGCTGTCGGGCCCCTATTGCACGATGCAGCTGGCCGACATGGGCGCCCGCGTGATCAAGGTCGAGCGTCCCGGCGTCGGCGACGACACCCGCGCCTGGGGTCCACCCTTCGTCCACGGCGAGAGCGCGTATTTTCTCAGCATCAACCGGAACAAGGAGAGCGTGACGCTCAACTTCAAGCACCCGGACGGGCGCCG
>JAHFUO010000105.1 GCA_023265015.1 Acidobacteriota bacterium
TCCGGCTGCGCCGGCCGCTCCGCGGCCCGTGGCGCCTGCACCTGCGCCGAAGCAATAGAGGGTTCGCGGGTGCACGGGTGCACAGGTGCACGGGTTCGGTTCACGGGTCCCGGTTCGTGGGTGCTCTGGTAGTTCCCGTGTTCGGTCGAACAGCGAACCACCCGTGCACCCATGAACCCGAACCCGAGCACCGAACCTGAGCACCCGTGCACGTGAGCACCCGTGAACCGGCACCGCGGTCCTAGTTCATGTCGATTGATCTCCCATCGCTCTTAGACCGCGTCCACTACCGTTACCCTTCATTTCTGATCGACGCCGTTGCGGAACACGAGCCGGGCAGCCGGCTCGTCGGGATCAAGAACGTCACCGTCAACGAAGAGTTCTTCCAGGGGCACTTTCCCGGTACTCCGTTGATGCCCGCGGTCCTGATGATCGAGGCGCTGACGCAGGTGGCGGCGGTGCTGATCCTGGAGCGCCCCGACGTGCCCGAGACAGCGCGCATCTCGCTGCGCGGGGTGAACAACGCGAAGTTCCGGCGCCAGGTGGTGCCCGGCGATCGCCTCATCCTCGAGGTGGCGCTCGGCCGATCCCGGTCGCGTCTCGCGAAAGCGAAGGCCACCGCGTACGTCGGCGACCAGCCGGTGGCGGAAGCGGAGCTGCTGCTGGCGATCCAGCCGGGCGCGGCCTACGTCGACCCGACCGCGGTGTTGCATCCGTCGGCGCGCATCGGCGAGGGGGCGACCGTCGGTCCCTTCTGCGCGATCGGTCGCGACGTGACGATCGGCCGTCGCTGCCGCATCGCCGCCTCGGTTGTCATTGAAGGCTGCACGGAGATCGGGGACGAGACGAGCATCTACCCGATGGCGTCGATCGGGCTGGCGCCGCAGGATCTCAAGTACAAGGGCGAGCGCACCCGGCTCGTCATCGGACGCCGCAACACGATCCGCGAGTTCGCGACCATCAACCGCGGAACCGCCGGAGGCGGCGGCGAGACGTCGATCGGCGACGACAACCTGCTGATGGCGTACGTCCACGTGGCGCACGATTGCCACATCGGCAGCCACACCATCTTCGGCCCCCATGCGACACTCGGCGGCCACGTCAGCGTCGAGGATTACTCGAACATCAGCGCGGGATCGGCGGTCCACCAGTTCTGCCGGGTTGGACAGCACGGCTTCATCGGCGGGTATTCGGTGGTCACGAAGGATGCGCTGCCGTTCGGCCGCACGATCGGCAGCAGGCCCGCGCGCATCTTCGGCGTCAACTCGATCGGCCTCTCGCGCCGCGGGTTCACGCGCGAGACGATCGACCAGTTGAAGCGGGCGTACCGCTACCTGTTGCAGGCGAACATGACGCGGGCGCTGGCGCAGATCGAGCAGGACACGACGCTCACGGCGCCCGAGGTCCGCTACCTCGTGGAGTTCATCCGCACCTCGCAGCGGGGCGTGATCCTCCGCCGGCCGACGCGCCGCGCCGAGGAACTCGTCGCGGATGAGTGAGAGTCGTCAATGCATATTGGCCTCATCGCCGGCAACGGCCGCTTCCCGTTCCTGGTCCTGGACGCCGCGCGCGCGCAGGGGCACGACGTCACCATCGTCGCCGCCACGGAAGAAACCTTCCCCGAGCTGAACGACGCGGCCGCGCGGCACGGCTCGGCGATTCACTGGGTCTCGCTCGGTCAGCTCGGCACCTGCATCACGCTGCTGAAGAACGCCGGCGTGACCCACGCGGTGATGGCGGGGCAGGTGAAGCACACGAAGATGTTCGCGGGCGGCATCATCCCGGACCTCACGTTCCTCAGCGTCCTGAAGCAGCTCACCTCGAAGAACACCGACGGGCTGATCGGCGCGGTCGCGAGCGTGCTGCACGATCGCGGCATCGAGCTGATGGATTCGACCTCGCTCCTGCAGCCGCTCCTGGCGGGTGCCGGCGTGCTCACCGCGCGCGCGCCAAACGAGGACGAGCAGAAGGACATCGAGTTCGGCTACCGCATGGCCGATGCCGTGGCCGGGCTCGACATCGGCCAGACGATCGCGGTCAAGCACCTCGCCGTCGTCGCCGTGGAAGCGATGGAGGGGACCGACGACGTGATCGCGCGGGCCGGACACCTGGCGGGGCCCGGCGTGCGCATCATCAAGGTTGCGAAGCCGACGCAGGACATGCGGTTCGATGTGCCGGTCGTCGGCCTCGCCACGATCCAGGCGATGCGCGTGGCGGGGGCGTCGGCGCTCTCGATCGATGCGGGCAAGACGCTGATGCTCGACGGCGACGCGATCATCGCGGCCGCCAACGACGCGCACATCGCCATCGTAGGCCGGGTTCCGCCGGCGCCAGCATCAAGCGCCGGAGGACCCGGCGCAAGCGGTACGTAGGGCGGGTCCCGCGAAGCGGACCCGCCGGGAGTTCATGAACAGAATCCGAGTTGGTGTCATCGGCGTCGGCCACCTGGGGCGGCACCACGCGCGGCTGCTGGCGTCGATCGAAGGCGTGGAGCTCGTGGGCGTCGTGGACACGAACCGCGGCCGCGCCGAGGAGGTGGCGGCGAAGCACGGCGGGCAGGTGTTTGGCGACGCGCGCGAATTGCTGTCGCGCGTCGACGCGGTGACGATCGCGGTACCGACGGTCTCCCACGTCGAGCTCGCGCTGCCGTTCCTCGACGCGGGAATTGCCACGCTGGTGGAGAAGCCGATCGCGTCGAGCGTCGAGGACGCGGATCGCCTGGTCGCGGCGGCGGAGCGCCGGCGCACGCTGCTGGCCACCGGGCACACCGAGCGGTTCAATCCCGCGGTCGCCGCGGCGATCCCGCTCGTGTCCGGGCCGCGCTTCATCGAGATTCATCGCCTCGGGACGTTTCCGGAGCGCAGCCTCGATATCGACGTGATTTTCGACCTGATGATTCACGACCTCGATCTGCTCCTCGCGGTCGTGAAGTCGGAGGTGGCGTCGATCGAAGCGGTCGGCGTCAACGTGCTCACGCCGCGCGCCGACATCGCGAACGCGCGCCTGCGCTTCGCCTCGGGCTGCATCGCCAACCTCACCGCGAGCCGCATCAGCCGCGAGCGCGTGCGCAAGGCGCGGTTCTTTCAGAAGGATTCGTACGTCTCGATCGACTACGCAGCACAGGAGCTCGAGGTGTTCCGGCTCGTAAGGCCGGACGGGCGTCCGCTCATTGATGGCGGCAGGGTGGAGGTCGCACGCGAGGAGCCGCTGCGCCGCGAGCTCGAGGATTTTGTCGACGCCGTCCGCACCGGCCGGCCGCCCGGCGTGACCGGCCGCGACGGACGCGACGCGCTGGCGCTTGCGACGCGCATAGCGGAGAAGATGGAAGGGCATGAACACCGCAGCGCCGTTTGACCGCCTGATGGACCTGGTCAGCGCCGGGGACCCGCTGTCGGCCGGCGATCTGTCGCAGCTCGCCTCGACCCCGGACATTCTGCCGCTGGGCATGCTGGCCGACGTCGTGCGGCGCCGCCTGCACGGCACGCAGGTCACGTATCTCCGCGTCGCGCTCTGCGCGTTCGACAAGTTATTCACGGACGCCGTTCTTCCAGCCGCGCGCGAGGTACGCATCACCGGCACCCCCGGCACGCTCGACGGGGCCGTGACCGCCGTGGAGGCGGCGCGGGCAGTCGCAGGCGAGCGCGCCGTGTCAGGGTTTTCGTGGATGGATGTCGAAAAGCTTGCCGGCCAGGCGGGCACAAGCGCCGCACTCGTGCTTGAGCGGCTGCGATCCGCCGGGCTCGATGCCGTCGCGGAGCTCCCGATGGATCGGATCGACAACCTGGCCGAGGTGCTCGATCGCCTCGTCGCCGCCCGCTTCCAGCATGTGCGGCTGACGATCGACAAGTCGCCCGCTGCCGCCCGCACGGCGCTGGTGCTCCATGCAGCCGAGCTGCAGACACGGTTCGCGTGCATCCAGGCGCTCAGTCCTCTTCCCACCGCGCTCAATGCGATGCGGCCGACCACGGGCTACGACGATGTGAAGACGGTGGCGATTGCGCGGCTGGCTGCGCCAAACATCCCGAGCATCCAGGTCGACTGGCTTCGCTACGGGCCGAAGCTCGCGCAGGTGGCGCTGACCTTCGGCGCCGACGATGTCGACAACGTCACCGCGGCCGATGACGCGCCGGACGGGACGCGGCGCGCGCCGCTCGAGGACGTGCGGCGCAACATCAAGGCCGCAGGGTTCGAGCCGGCGGAACGCGACGGCCGCTTCGCGCTGATCGCGTGATGGCGCCTCTGCGGATGGGGGCGGTGGGCTACCTCAACGCCCGCCCGTTGACGTGGGCGCTCGACCGCGCGCCGGAGCAATGGCAGGTGCGCTACGACCTGCCCTCGGTGTGCGCGCGGCTGCTGCACGACGGCGAGATCGACCTCGGCCTGGTGCCGTCGATCGAATACCTCCGATCCGACGAGTACCGCTTCGTGCCGGGCGTCGGGATCGGATCGCGAGGCCCCGTCGCGTCGGTCGCGCTCTTCACGCGCCGTCCCCTCAGCGGGATCCGCCACATCGCGCTCGACACGAGCTCCCGCACGTCGGTGATCCTCATCAGGGTCCTGTGCCAGGAGCGGTTTCACATCCGGCCGGAGTTCGTGCCGCACGGTCCCGATCTCGTTTCGATGGTGCGCGATTACGATGCCTGCCTGCTCATCGGGGACCCGGCGCTCGAAGCCGATCCGCGGCAGCTGGGCGTCACGAAGATCGATCTTGGCGAGGAGTGGACGTCGATGACCGGTTTGCCGTTCGTCTACGCCGCATGGACCGGCCGCGCGGGAGCGATTCCGGCGGAGGCGGTGCGGCTGCTGCAGCGGGCGCGGGACGAGGGCGTGGCGTCGTACGAGGCGATCGCGGCGGAGTACGGCAAGGGAGACGCCGCGCGGATCCATCGAGCGTTCGTATACCTAAGGGATAATATGCGCTACGGCCTGGGTCCCGATGAAGCGGCCGGACTGCAGATGTTCTTCGATCGCGCGGCGGACCTTGGCCTCGCGCCAAAGCGCCGGCGGCGATTGGAATTTTTGTAGGCGGGGTTCAGTTTTCGGCGGGTCCGCCTTCGGCGGCACCCGCCCCACGTACGCGGGCGGTCCCGCCGCAGGCGGACCCGGCGCAGATGATGATCAATGAGATCGCGCAGAAGGTGATGGGCGGCGGCCGCGTTGATCGCGCCGAGGCGATCGAGCTCTATCGCCACGCGCCGACGCACCTGCTCGGACATCTTGCCGACGCGATCCGCGCGCGCAAGCACCCGGGCCGCATCGTCACGTACATCATCGACCGGAACGTCAACTACACGAACGTCTGCGTCGCCCGCTGTAACTTCTGCGCGTTCTACCGGCCCGTCGGATCGTCTGAAGGCTACGTCCTCGGCTTCGAGGAGATCTTCACGAAGATCGACGAGACGATCGCCGTGGGCGGCAACCAGCTGCTGCTGCAGGGCGGCCACAACCCGGACCTCCCGATTGCGTGGTACGAGGATCTCTTCCGCTCCGTCAAGGCGCGCTACCCGACGTTCAAGCTGCACGCGCTGTCGCCGCCGGAAGTGCTCCACATCTCGAGGCTGAACGAGATTCCGGTGCCGCAGGTGATCGAGCGGCTGATCGCGGCCGGTCTCGACAGCATCCCCGGAGGCGGCGCCGAGATCCTGGTCGATCGCGTGCGCAAGCTGCTGAACTGCTACGGCAAGGCGTCGAGCGACGAATGGCTTGACGTGATGCGCCATGCGCACGTCGCCGGCCTTCGCACGACGGCGACGATGATGTACGGCACCGTCGAAACCGACGAGGAGCGGATCGAGCACCTGATGCGGCTGCGCGAGGTGCAGGACGAGACGGGCGGCTTCACGGCATTCATCACGTGGAGTTATCAGCCCGAGCACACCGAGCGCGGCGGCACGGAAGCGACCGGCGTGGACTACCTCCGCACGCTCGCGCTCGCGCGCATCGTCCTCGACAACTTCGACAACCTGCAGGCGTCGTGGGTGACGCAGGGAGGGAAGGTCGGGCAGCTCAGCCTGGCGTACGGTGCCAACGACATGGGCAGCGTGATGATCGAAGAGAACGTCGTGCGCGCGGCAGGCGCGAGCTACTGCATGGACGAGCTCGAGATCGTGGTGAACATCGAGGACGCGGGCTTCATCCCGAAGCGGCGCAACATGCACTACGAGGTGCTGGGCGATCCGATCTTCCGCGAGCGCGACGTGCCGCGCATGCTCTCGCTCGCCACGGCGCGCGCGGGCGGCGACTCGTCCGTGCCCGAGGAGCTGCAGAACTACCCGGCGCGCAGCCGGCGCGCCAAGCAACAGCGCGCCTCCATTGGGGATTAGTGATTCGTGATTAGCGATTCGTGATTTCACAAATCACAAGTCACTCATCACCAATCACCAATCGCAAATCACGAATGGCTTCATTCACCGCTGACTGGGTGCTGCCGATCACGGGCGCGCCCATCGGTCGCGGCTCCATCACAGTCCAGGACGGGCGCATCGCGGCGGTGGGCGAGCGCGCGGTGGCGGACGCGGTCAACCTCGGGCGCGCGGCGATTCTGCCGGCGCTGGTCAATGCGCACACGCATCTCGAGCTTTCGCATCTGCGCGGCATCATTCCGCCAACGGAGCGGTTCATCGACTGGATCCGCGCGATCATCGCCACGCGGCGCGAGTATCCGGATCCGGCCGATCCACGCGTAGCCGCCGCCGCGCGCGCGGCGATCAGCGAAGCGCGGGCGTGCGGGACGGGCCTCATCGGCGATATCTCCAACACGCTCATCACGGCGCCGCTGCTGCACGAGGCCGGCATGCCGGCGCAGATCTTCCACGAGCTGGTGCGATTCAACGCGCCAGACCCTGAATCGATGGCGCGCGAGGCGCGCGCGAAGGCGGACGCCGCGGCGTCGCGCGACGGGATGGTGCGCGTCAGCCTCGCGCCGCACGCGCCGTATTCGATCTCGCCGGCGCTCTTCGGCGCGATTCGCGCGGATCTCGATGCGCACCCGGGCCAGGTGTCGAGCGTGCACCTTGGGGAGTCGCCGGAGGAAGTCGAATTCATCACGAGCGGCACAGGTCCGTGGCGCGCGCTGCTCGAGGAGCTGGACGCCTGGACCGACGCCTGGCAGCCGCCCGGCACCTCGCCGGTCGAGTACCTGGATCGACTTGGATTCCTCGACCGCCGCGTGCTCGCGGTGCATGGCGTGCAGTTCGCCGGCGAGGACCTGGCCCGCCTTCGCTCGCTCGGCATGACCGTCGTCGCGTGCCCGCGCAGCAACAGGCACGTCGGCGTCGGATCGCCGCCGCTCGAGGCGTTCTACGCGATGGATGTGGACGTCGCTTTCGGCACCGACAGCCTGGCGAGCGTGGAAGACCTGAACCTGTTTGCCGAGATCGCGGAGGTGCGGCGGCTTGCGCCGCGCGTGCCTGCGCGGGCGCTGCTCGAGAGCGCGACGCGCCGCGGCGCCTGCGCGCTTGGGTTCGAGGAGGACTTCGGGACCATCGAGGAGGGCAAGCGTGCCTGCCTGATCGCCGTCCGCTTACCAGCCGATGTGAGCGATGTGGAAGAATACCTGGTCGGCGGCGTCGAGCCTTCTGCGATCACGTGGCTCGATGCGAGCTAAATCCCAAATCCCAAGCTCCAAATCCCAAATCAAAACGTTGGGGTTTGGATGTTGGGTCTTGGGATTTGGGTTTTGGGATTTGACAGGCGATGGGCAAGGTTTCAACGTATCTCTCATTCGTCAGATTCGGCCACTCGGTCTTTGCGCTGCCGTTTGCGCTGACCGGGGCGCTGCTCGCGTGGCGGGATCATCCGTTCTCGTGGCCGCAGGTCGCGTGGATTGTCGTCTGCATGGTCGGCGCGCGCAGCGCCGCAATGGGATTCAACCGGCTGGTGGACGCCCGCCACGACGCGCTGAACCCGCGCACCTCGATGCGCGAGCTTCCGAGCGGCGCGATGACCAGCAGGGAAGCCGCGGCCTTCGTCCTCGCCTCGTCGGCTATTTTCGTGTACGGCGCATCGCGCCTGAGCACGCTGTGCTTCGTGCTCGCGCCGGTCGCGCTGGCAATCGTCTTCTGGTATTCGCTGGCGAAACGCTACACGCCGTATACGCAGTTGTTCCTCGGGCTCGCGATGGCCGTTGCGCCCGTCGGAGGGTGGTTGGCCGCGGGCGGTGGGACGGGCGTGGAGCCGTGGCTGCTTGGCCTGGCCATCGGCCTGTGGGTCGGCGGCTTCGACATTCTCTACGCGTGCCAGGATCTCGACTTCGATCGCGGGCACGGGCTGCTCTCGATCCCGACGCGCTTCGGCGTGAGCCGCTCGATCCGGCTGTCGCGCATCATGCACGTGGCGGCGGTGGCCGCCATGGCGGCGCTCTGGCGCGTCGCCGATCTTCCGTCGCTGTACGTCGTCGGCGTCGCGATTGTCGCCGTCCTCCTCACGTACGAACAGTCGCTTGTCAGTGACGATGACCTGTCGCAGGTGAAGAGGGCATTCGACTTGAACGGGTACGTCGGCATCGTGTATTTCGTCGTCACGGCGCTGTCCCTGTATTTCCAATAAACCACGAAGACTCGAAGATCGCGAAGACCACGAAATGAATTTAGTACAAGACGCGACTCGTGTTCTTCGAGAGCTTCGTGTTTTCGTGGTTGTCTTGTGATCGCAGCACCCGACAAATCGCCCGATCGCATTGCCGGGATGTTCGATGCGATCGCTCCTCGATACGATCTCCTCAACCACCTGCTGAGCGCCGGCATCGATCGGCGCTGGCGCGCCGCCGCGATCAGGTCGCTCCAGCTCACGGGACGCGAGACGCTGCTTGATGTCTGCACCGGCACAGCCGACGTTGCATTAGAAGCACGTAGAGGCCGACCTTCAGCCGTGTCGCGTAGAGGCGGACCTTCCTTGCCCGACAAAGCTCGAAGAGCGAAGTCGGGAGGTCCGCCTGCCGCTGGAGCCGCTCACGTCGTCGGCGTCGATTTCTCCGGCGCCATGCTCGCGTTGGGCCTTCAGAAGATCAACGCGGCCGGCGAGGCGTCGCGCATCGCGTTGATTCGTGGCGACGCGACGGGTCTGCCCGCCGGGGATCGCTCGGTCGACGCGGTGACCATGGCGTTCGGGATCCGTAACGTCCAGTGCCCTGAGGTCGCGTGCGCGGAGATGGCGCGTGTCCTGCGGCCGGGCGGGCGCCTGGCGATCCTCGAGTTCGGCGTGCCCCGCATCCCCGGCATCAGCGCGTTGTATCTGTGGTACTTCACGCACGTACTGCCGCTCATCGGCCGCGCCATCTCGGGTCACGGCGCCGCATACTCCTACCTTCCCGCGTCGGTCGGCACGTTTGCGCCGCCCGCCGAGTTTGTCCAAACGCTCCGTCGCGTGGGGTTTACCGACGTTCGCGCAGACCCGCTGACGTTCGGGATCGTCTATCTGTACACTGCGGTTCGTGGTTGGTAGTTGG
>JAHFUO010000106.1 GCA_023265015.1 Acidobacteriota bacterium
GATGTGAAGCCCGGCAACATCATGCTGGTCGGCGGCGGCGGATCGGCGGAGGGTCGTAGAGGCGGACCCACGGACGGTCGTAGAGGCGGACCTTCAGGTCCGCCTGACGCCAAGCTGCTCGACTTCGGCCTGGCGCGCAGCGGCGTGCCGGCGCTTGCCGGCTCCGGGTTCTCGATGCTGCCGACGACTCCGCCGATGAACCTGACCGCGCAAGGAACGATCCTCGGGACGTTTCAGTACATGGCGCCGGAGCAGCTCGAGGGGCAAGAGGCCGACGCGCGCACAGACATCTTCGCATTCGGGGCCGTGATCTACGAGATGCTCACCGGCCGGAAGGCGTTCGAGGGGAAGTCGCAGGCGACGCTGATTGCAGCGATCGTCGGCAGCGAGCCGCCGCCGATCAGCACGCTTCACCCGATGGCGCCGCCGATGCTGGACGACGTGGTGCGGACGTGCCTGGCGAAGCATCCGGACGCGCGGTGGCAAAGCGCAGCGGATGTGCAGCACGCGCTCGAGCTCGCGGCGAAATACAGAACGCCGGCGCCGGGCGTCGTGGTGCCGGCGAAGGCGGGCAGGCGAACGCGCATTGCCTTGACGGCCGGCGCTGTGCTCGTCGTCTCAGCGGCAACCGTCGGGACATGGCTGTGGCTCGGGCGCACCACGTCACCGCCCGCGAAGGTGTCATTCGACTTACAAACAGACAACGCGACAAGCCCATATCAGATCGCATTGTCGCCAGATGGCGCACGCTTCGTTTCGATTGCAAGCGCGCCGCAGGGAGGCGGAGGCGGAGGCGGAGGCGGACTCTGGCTTCGTCGCCTGGATGAAGTCAATGCCCAACTGGTAGCCGGAACCACGGGCGCGCAATTTCCATTCTGGTCGCCGGACGGACGATTCGTGGGCTTCTTCACGGCCGGCAAGTTGAACAAGATCGACGTTTTCGGTGGCCCGGCACAGCCGCTTTGTGACGCGCCGGTGGGGCACGGCGGAACCTGGAATCGCGACGGCGTCATTGTGTTTGCGTCGTCCGCGAATGGCCCCTTGTTCAAGGTGTCCGCCGGCGGAGGAATCCCGGTGGCAATCACGGATTTCGACAAATTGCGCGGCGACATTGCACATCGTCACCCGAGGTTCCTCCCTGATGGTCAGCACTTCGTGTTTTTCCTGTCGAGTGGAAAGCCGGAAAATTCCGGCGTCTACCTCGGCTCCCTGGACTCGAAAGAAACCAGACGGCTGGTTGCCAGCGATGCGATGGGCGCGTTCGCGCCGCCAAATCATCTGCTGTTCATGCGCGACACAACGCTGATGGGGCAACGGTTCAGTCCGAACCGGCTCGAGCTCGAAGGCGATCCCTTCCCTGTCGCACAAAATGTCGGTATCAACACGGCTAACAGCGTGTCCGGATTTGCGGTTTCCGATAACGGAGTCCTGGCGTTTCGCCCGGGTGGAAGCGGGAACGATCAGTTGCTCCGATGGCTCGATCGCAACGGTAAGGCGCTCGGCGACCTTGGTGGCGTCGCGGCGCACGACAACGTGGCTCTTGCGCCGGACGGTCGGCGATTTGTCGAGACACGACGTGATGGCCAGGTCGGCGACATCTGGGTTTTCGATCTCGCTCGCGGAACCTCGACGCGCTTCACGTTCGACCCGGCCATCGATGACAACCCGATCTGGTCTCCCGATGGCAGCCGCATTGTGTTTGGGTCTGCGCGCTCCGGCCCCGTGCGCAACCTGTACGTGAAAAACGCTGGAGGTGCAGGTCAGGAAGAACTGTTGTTACAGACGGACAGTTCGAAGTACCCAACGGACTGGTCGCGTGACGGAAAGTACATCCTGTACACCGAGGTAAAGAATTCGCTCGACGTGTGGGTGCTGCCACTCTCCGGAGACAAAAAGCCGATTCCATTCCTGACCACCCAATTTCAAGAAGGGCGTGCCCGTTTTTCTCCCGATGCACGCTGGATTGCGTACACGTCGGACGAATCCGGCGGTAGTCAGATTTACGTTCAGAGCTTCCCGGCGTCCGGCGGCAAATGGCAGATTTCGACGATGGGCGGCCTCGAGCCCCACTGGCGAGGAGATGGTCGTGAGCTGTTCTATACGACCAATGGCGCCTTCTGGTCGGTTGAGGTGAGCGCGGACTCGAACACCTTGAAGGCTGGCGCGCCGAAAAAACTGTTCGACACGTCCTTGATCACCAATTTCCTGACCACTCGATACGACGTAACACCCGACGGCCAGCGTTTCCTTCTCAATCTGCCTTCGACGACGGCCGCGGCAACCCCACCGATCCGCGTCGTCCTCAACTGGGCGACGGGCCTCAGGCAATAGACACGCCGGCGCCGTGTGACCAGCGCGGTCGTCTCAGCCATGAAACACATCATCACCTGCGTATCAATCCTGATGCTCGCGACAACCGGCCGCGCCATGCAGAATCGCCCCGAAGATTTCCTCGCCGGGATCGATCATCTGGTATATGCGACGCCCGATCTCGAACGCGGAATCCGGACGATGGAGGAGTTGTCGGGCGTTCGCGCGACCGCGGGCGGACAGCATCCGGGCCTGGGCACGCGGAACGCGCTCATCGCGCTCGGACCGTCCACGTACCTCGAGATCATCGGACCCGATCCCGGGCAGGCGAAGCCGGACGGGCCGCGCCGCTTCGGCATCGACGAATTACAGGCGCCACGACTGGTGACGTGGGTCGCAAAAGGAACCCAGCTGGAGCCGTTCGTCAACCGGGCGCGCGCCAATGGCGTGCTTCTTGGCGATGTCATTTCCGGCAGTCGCAGACGGCCCGATGGCGTCCTTCTCTCGTGGCGTTATACCGATCCCAATGTGATCCTGTCCGACCGTCTCGTTCCGTACTTCATTGATTGGGGAACCTCGCCGCATCCGGCCGTGGCGGCCGCACGGGGCCTCTCGCTGCGCGAGCTCCGCGCCGAGCATCCCGAGGCCGAACGGGTGACGGGCATCCTGCGGCAGCTCGGTCTTGACCTGCCGGTGCGACGTGGTGCCAGGCCTTCGCTCATCGCAACGATCGACAGCCCGAAGGGACGTATCGAGTTGCGTAACTAGTCTAATAAAGCTGATACAGCATCAGGTAGATGACGACGCCGGTGACAGAGACGTACAGCCACAGCGGCAGCGTCCAGCGCGCGATCTTGACGTGCCGGTCGTACTGCGCCCGCAGGCCACGCGTCGCGGTGATGAGGGCCAACGGCAGGATGGTCGCCGCCAGCGCGACGTGCGTGATCAGGATCGAGAAGTAGACGTATCGCACCGGTCCGATGCCGGGAAACGGACGCGATCCGGTATTGGCGTGATAGATCACGTACGAAATCAGGAACAGGGTAGAGGCCGTGAGCGCCGAGAGCATGCAGCGCTTGTGCGGCGTGACGCGGCCGCGGCGGATGAACACGTAACCGGCGGTCAGGAAGATCGCCGACGTCGCGTTCAGCGTCGCATTGAGCGCCGGCAAATCGGCGAGCTGAATCACGGAACGTGGAAACTTTCCACTTACGTCGAACTTCGAACTTCGAACTTCGAACTTTGCATTAGAGCCAGAGGCGATCGATCACGAGCGCGCTCCAGAGCAGGGGCAAATAGATGATCGAGTAGATGAACAGGCGCCGCGCGGTTGTCGTCGTGCGGTCGCGCGCGAAGAGCGCCGACAGCGCGATGAGCCCGAAGCCAAGCAGCGTCGCGACGAGACTGTACGGTGCCCCGGCGATGCCGACGAGCGCGGGCAGAAGGCTCACCGGCCAGAGCACGGCGGCGTAGACGAGCGCCTGCTGCCCGGTCCGCCGCCCATCAGGCTCGAGCACGGGGAGAAGCGGAATGCCGGCATGCGCGTAATCGTCGCGATAGAGCCACGCGATCGCGAGGAAGTGCGGCATCTGCCAGAAAAAGACGATGCCGAAGAGGACGAGCGCGGGCGGCGTGATCGTGCCGGTCGCGGCGGCCCATCCAATCAGGGGCGGAAGCGCGCCGGGCACTGCGCCCACCAGCGTCGAGAGAGACGTCCGTCGCTTGAGCGGGGTGTAGACGAGCACGTAGCTGACAAGCGTGGCGGCGGCGACGCCGGCGGCGACCAGGTTCACCATCCACGCGAGCTCGATCAGGCCGGCGCTCGAGAGCAGCGCCCCGAACCAGGTTCCGTCCGCGACGCGAAGCCGTCCGCCCGGAATCGGGCGCGTGCGCGTGCGGCGCATCAGCGAGTCGGTCTCCCGCTCCCACGCCTGGTTGAGCGCGGCCGCGCCGCCCGCCACGAGCGCCGTGCCCACGAGCGCGTGAATCAGGATCGCGGCAGGCACACCCGCGGGCGCCGCGATATACATCGCGGCCAGCGTGGTGAACAGGACAAGGACATTCAGGCGGGGCTTGGTAAGCGTGAGGAAGTCGGCGGTGCGATACGCCGCCTTCACGTCGGGCGGCGCCATCACCGGCGAAGCCACCGCTGCCTGTGCACCGGTCTTCATGCGCGGGCTCCGCGGCGGGTCCAGGACCTTCCCTGATCGTCGCGGGTCCTGGAACCCGCCCCACGTACCGGGTCCCGCTGTGCGGACCCGGCATCGGCGGACCCGGTATCAGCAAACCGCGCGCGGTGCGCGCGCAGCGTGAGCACGAGCGATGTGACGAGCACCAGCGCGCCGTTGACGACGTGCAGCGAGTTGATGATGAACTGCTTGCCGCTCAGTACCGTCAACGCGCCGAGCGTGATCTGAAGCGCGAGCAGCACGAGCAGGAGGATCGCCGGGCGTCGCAGCTCCGCGCGGCGGGCATGATGAGCGAAGACGTGGCCGGCGGTCGCGATGATGAACACCGCGACCGTTGCCGCGCCCACCCGATGGGCGAAGTGGATTGCGATCTTCGAGTCCCAGTGCGGCGGAATCAGATCTCCAAAGGCCAGCGGGAAGTCGGGAATGGCCAGCCCCGCGCCCGTATGCCTCATCGTCGCGCCAATCAGGATCTGGACGAAAATCACGGCGGTGGTCACGATGGCGACGCGCTGCAGCGTGCGGTCGTTGGGCGCGGTGTTCAGGCGGGCGTGCCGTCCTTCGCGCTTCGCGCTTCGGAGGCCCGCCTCTACGGAATCATCGATGCGGCGCGGACCCTGTGGGTCCGCGATGTACCCGCTCTTCCATCCCGTGGACGTGGCGAGCGCGATAGTCACAGTGAGACAGAAGACGATCTGCGCCAGACTGGCGTGCGCGATCGAGATCGCATCCGGCAGGTACCACAGCACGGTGATGCCGCCGAGAATCCCCTGGGTGACGACCGCCGCCAGCGCGAGGTAGCCCAGCCTCCGGACCCATCGCCGCGGTTCGGCGCGTCCCAGCCAGATCGCCAGCACGACAATCAGGAACCCCACCGTGCTCGCGATAAGGCGATGCGCGTGCTCGTAGAAGATGCCGCCGACCATCTTGCTCACCGGGAACGCCCACATGAACCAGCCGTAGGTGCTCGGCCAGTCGGGGACCGACAGGCCTGAGCCGGTGCTCGTGACGAGCCCTCCGGCGAAAATCAGGACGGCGGTGGAGGCCGCAACCAGCGCGGCAAAGAGGGGCAGCAACATTGCAGCAAGTTACGAAGCTTTGAACGCGAACGCGACGTCCCTGGTTTCCCCGGCGCCGATCGTCACCGTCTGCGTCTGCGTGCCGAGCGTCTCGTGCCACGCTTCGATCGTGTACGTGCCGGCCGGCAGGCCTTTCAGCGAGAACGTCCCGTCGGGTCCGGTCACCGCGTAGTACGGATGATCGAGCACGCCGACCCACGCGTGCATCCAGCCGTGCACGTCGCACTTGAACGGCAGCATGACTTCCTTCGTGCTGAACGTGTGCGTCATCTTCATGCCCTGGATCGGCTGGCCGGTGTTGAATTCCTTGTTCGCCTTCGCCATCCCGTGCACGTTGTGGAGCGTGTCGTCGCTGTTGACGATCTGCATCGGCTGCCCGACCTGGATGCCGAGCACGTGCGGCGTGTACTGGCATCCCTTCTGATCGAGCACGACCGGCTCCGCCGGCGCTGTGAACGTGCGGTTTCCGAGACCGTCCTTCACGTAGACGAACACGTTCTGGATCGCGCCGCCGGGAGCGACGATCTCCGTTTCGGCCGTCAAGCCCGGGTTCGCGTTCTGGCAGAACGGATCCGAGCTCAGCTTGATCGGCGCCGCCTTCGGGGGCGTGCCGGTG
Source organism: Acidobacteriota bacterium (assembly GCA_023265015.1). Lineage (GTDB taxonomy): Bacteria > Acidobacteriota > Vicinamibacteria > Vicinamibacterales > UBA2999 > Gp6-AA40. The sequence continues at coordinate 6,195 of JAHFUO010000106.1, forward strand.
AAGGTCACCTTGCCCGTGACGTTCGACGCGCCTGCGGAGTCGGCCGCAGCGGTCGGGGCCGCGCCGCTGCCTGCGGGCGCGGAGGTCTGCGTGGTGCCGCCGCCGCACGACGTCAGGGCCACGGCTGCGCCGAACGCAGCCACGAGTGAACGCACGTCAAGCCGTCGAATCATCAATGGTCTCCAGAACTTCGAATTATGACACGCCCCCGCCGGCCTCCATGATCTTGCGGAACACGCGGTCCTGCATCCATTTCGTGTCCCACCACTCGACGGGATTGACCGGCACGCCGCCAACGAGCACCGTGAAATGCAGATGGTCGCCGGCCGCGAGCCCGGTCATGCCGCTGCGCCCGATCTCCTGCCCCTTGTCGACCTTGTCGCCGGGCTTCACGCCGATCGACGAGAGATGGCCGTAGAGCGTCTGCACGCCGAGCCCGTGGTCGATGATCACGCAGTTGCCGAAGATACCGAGGTACGCCGCGTGGACGACCACGCCTCGCTGCGCGGCGGCGATCGGCACCTGCGTCGTCACCGCGAGATCGAATCCGAGGTGCACCTGGCGATCGATCTCCTTGCCCATGTACGTGTAGGTGCGGAAATCCGCGAACTTCGCTTCAACCGCCGCGTTGGTCAGCGGCTGGAACGGCTCCTTCCACATCATGTCGGGCGCGGTCTTGCTCGCGAGCTCCGCGATCGTCTGCGCATTCCGGCGCCGCAGGTCGCCGTTGATCCGCAGGAACGACTGCACGATGTCGTCGGGCGCCGAGGAGAGCTTCATTTCGGGCGTCCTGGCGATGACGGTCGGCACGACGCGACCGACCCAGCTGTCGATCGCAATCGTGCTCCGCGAGAACGGCTTGGGAAACGCCTGGTGATCGAGCGCGGTCACCGCGAGGTTGCCTGCCGGATCGCGCGCGAACACCGAGATCGACGTGTTCACGTCCTCGTCGTACGACAGCGCGAAGAATGCCACGCGCATCGCGGGATCGGTGCGGATGCCGACGGCGGTCGCCGGGAAGCCCGGATACGTGCGATCGCCGACGCGCACGCCCGACTCGACATCCGCCGGCGTCGCGCGGTAGACGACGAACTCCGCGCCGCCCAGGTTCACGTAATGAAAGCGCGACAGCACGGACGCGTGCGGCGGCTCGAGGCGCACCTGCACATCGCGCGTGGCGTCGCTCTCGGCGTTGCGCAGGCCGTACAGCACGGGCCGCGCGGCGTGCACGACAATGCGCGCGGACCCTGCCTGCAGCGCGGGCATCACCTGCTTGCCGATCGGTCGCATCACGTAGAAGCGATCGGCGGCGTCCTGCCTCACGGTCGCCTGGCTCGGCTGATCGATGTTGAAGACCGGATACGATTTGCCGCCCTGCTCGACGGTGACGTCGAGACGCGACAGCCGGCCCTGCGGCGCCTGCACCATCAGCTCGAGCTCGCTCGACTGGCCGACGAAACGATCCGGCTGTCGAAACTGGATCGTGGGGCCTGGCTGGCGTCCGGCCCAGATCCACGCGCCGGCGCCGGCGATGACCGCGGTGAGGATCAGAAAGACGAGAAGCTTCGCGAGGATGCGCACACGATCATGATACCAACCCGTGTGGTAACATTTTGAGGTTCCAAGCAGTCCGAGGCGGTATCGTCTAACGGTTAGGACGGATGGTTCTCAACCATCAAATCGGGGTTCGATTCCCCGTACCGCTACCAGTCTTCCCGTCTTGCCGCACCCTCGCACCGTCGCTCCTCGCACGCCGCGTACGCGCCGATGAGTAAGTTGGCGGGCTGCGCTTTTCGAAACGCGCTCCACCCACGCTTCGCCGCCGAGTGGAGCTTCATTCCGGCGCCCGGATTCGGCGATTACGGGACCTGAACGTGTTACTGATTGCTCCCTGGGGGAGGGCGGCGAGCTCGGGGGCGATCTCCGCGACGAGTCGGCGGACGACGCTGCCGCGCTGTCGCGCGAACCGCTTGAGGAATTCAATCTCCTGCTCGAACGTTTCGTTCGAGTACGGCGTGAGCGGATCGGTGAGCGCCGCCTCTCGGATCTGTGCGTACTCGCGAAACACCTCTTCTTCGAGCCATCCGCACGGCGGTTGACCAGAGAGAGGCGGACACTGCCGCGTCGACGGGTCCATCAGGTCGGGTGTTGCTGGAGGCGGACCCACCGACGCGGCGATCTCGACGAGCGTCCGCAGATACGCGTCGCGCAGCTCCGGAACCGCCCAGATTTTTTTCGACAGCACGTTCTCGTCGAAGCGTGTAGGAGGATGAGGTTCCTCCACGGCAGCGAATGCAAGGTCCTGGTCCCAGGGAATCACTTGCCACGAGTCCGAACGCGCGAACCGATAGAGGAAGAAGTTGGACATGCCAACTGCGCCGAGAAACCCGTCCGGTTGCGAGAGGAAGTTGTCGACAGCGAGGTGGGTGATGAACTTCCTGAGGTTCAGGTAGGGCGCGAGCGCTGCTTCGAGGTCGGATTCACGGGCGTCGTTGACGGCGTGGACCAATGTCCGGATGGGAGCAAAGAGGTTGAATGTCGAGTCTGACTCGTGCGTCTTCGGCTCGAAGCGCTTGGCGTACCAGTCGAGATCGGACCTGTCCTCGAAGTGGTACGCGTCCAGCCATTGGTATTGATACAGGAAGCCTTCGTCCTGGTCGAATTGATGTCTCAGAAACGGCTTGTCGATCGACTCCACGACTCCATAGACACCAGCGAACTCGCGGGCGCTTCCGATGTACACCCGGGCGTGCGTCTCTCGAGGCGCGGGCAGCCCCATGCGTTGAAACACCAGCATGGCGAGCCGCTCCCTGATCATCGACGGGTCCTGCCAGAGATTGTCGAGCAGGAGCGACTTCAGCCCGAGGAACTGCTGTTCTTCGTGGTAGCGATTGAAGTCTATGCGGAGGGCCGGTTTGTGCTCGCTTCGGCTCGCTCGGCCGCGAGAGCGGATGCCGACGTTGTACACCGTGAGGCCATTCCATTCGATCTCGCAGGGGTAGTACGTGTTGTCCATGTAGTGTTCGCGGAGTTTCGCCCAGTCCCTGGCGTTGATCCGGATCCAGATGTCCTGAAGCTGGTTGGGGTCATACAAATCCTCCGCCCCGAGGGTTGCGGTCGGCGCGGCCAACGGGCGCTGCGCCGT
>JAHFUO010000107.1 GCA_023265015.1 Acidobacteriota bacterium
CGTGTCGCGCAACGGCGAGCTGCTGCCCGACGTGAAGCAAGTCCTCTCGATCGTCGCCAAGCACGGATTGGTGATTGCATCGGGCCACATCGTCCCCGAGGAGGCCTTGATGGTCTTCCGAGAGGCGAAACGTCAGGGCGTGCAGCACATGATCGCCACGCATGCCTTCGACTTGGCTGGAAAGATGACGGTGGAGCAGATGCAGGAAGCGGCGAAGCTCGGGGCGTTTATCGAGTTCGACTTCAGAAATACGCTCGAGGGCGGGCGCATGGACGCGATCCGCAAAGTTGGACCGCAATTCTGCTTCCTTTCGGAATTCTGGACCAAGGTCGGTCCGCCCAGAGAGTATGGGGGGCTGGACGGCGTGGGCACATTCGCGGAGGCGATGCGGGCCCACGGCTTCACCGACAGGGAACTCGACCTCTTGTTCAAGGAGAACCCGGCGAAGGCACTGGGGCTGACAGCGACAACGACACCGTGAGAGCACTGATCGTGAGGACAGAAATGAGCGGCCCGGTGGGAGCACGGGTGACGTCGATCACGATGAGGTTGCCGGCCACCGCGAGATCCGCCGCACCTTGGATGTGACGATCGGTTGGTCGTCGACGTACAGCTCCATGCGGAGACCAACGTAGATGCCCAACGATTTGACCTTGCCGCCTGCGGTCGCGCCGGCAAGCCGCGCGCGGCTGAATTCGGGGAAGAAGCGGCCACCGCGTATCATGACCTCACCGGCGCCGCCGTCCAACACGATCACCTCATACACGTTGTTGAGCGTTCGGACGACGATGCGATCGAGCGCCGAACAGGAATCTATCTGAATGCCGTCGTTGCAGTCACGCTCGGCCCACGTATCCAACGACACAGTGGCGCCGCTTGACGGCGCGATGTGGAGACTTTCTGCTTCCATACTCAATCCCCTTCCGGGTATCTTGACGAATCAGACACGTCATCCTTTCGCAACCGGTGTGCCAACTTCGGGCAACCGGATTTCCTGGTAAATGCGGGCTCTACAATACGGAACACCCGGAAAGGCTGACCTGAGTGCCGATTACTTGGCAGGGTGGCTGAAAAATTCCACGAGGATAAAGGTGGACGTCGTCGATCGGTGACTACGGCGTCGACGTGGCTAATTCGTCTTTGTGTTCGCCGTGGCCGCAACGCGACGCGCGCCGACGAAGCGGTGCGCCCAGTAGTTCGTGGTGAAGCGCTCCACGCGGACGACGCCGCGCGAGCTGGGGGCGTGGACGAACTGATCGCCGCCGACGGCGACGCCGACGTGCGACGCGCCGCGGCTGTCGGTGTGGAAAAACACCAGGTCGCCCGGCTTCACCTCCCGCAGATCGATTTTCTTTCCCGTCTGGTACTGAGTGCTCACGTCCCGCGGCAGCGTGATCCCGTGCTGCGCGAAGACCCATTGCACCAAGCCGCTGCAGTCGAACCCTGACGGGTCGCTCCCGCCGTTCAGGTAGTGGATGCCGCGCAGCATCAGCGCGGTCGAGACCACGTCGGGGGCGGATGAGCCGGGTAGAGCGTGTGGGACGGGTGGGGCGGGTGAGGCCGGCCGGACGGGCGTCGATCGGGTCGTCGGCGGCACGGGGGCGCCGGGGAACGGGCGCGGCGTGCCGCCGGTGGTGGCGCAGGCCGAGGCGCCGATGGCGACGAGAACGAGAAGCGCTCGCGACGGTCCTGTCAACGCGATTATTGTATCGGCGTAACCCGTTTAGTTGCTTAGTCTTTGCCTCTCCGGATTCTTGACACCCCCGCGTCTCTCCGGGCATCATGGTAGCGGCTATGGAGCAAGCGCTCCTTCTCAACGCTTCGTACGAGCCTCTCAAAGTCGTTCACTGGCAAAAGGCGATCACGCTCTGGTGCCAGGGAAAAGTAGAGGTGATCGCGGTCCACGACCGCGAGATCAGGGCGGTGTCTGTCAGCTTCAAGCTGCCGTCCGTCATCCGTCTCCTCCGCTTCGTCAAGATCAAACGCCGGTTCGATTACGTGCCTTTCTCCCGCGCGAACATCTACGCGCGTGACAATCACGTCTGCCAGTACTGCAGCGACTCGTACCCGACCTCGGAGCTGACATTCGACCATGTCATCCCGGTGGCGCACGGGGGCCGCAAGGACTGGGAGAACATCGTCACGTGCTGCGTCGGGTGCAACCGGAAGAAGGGGGGCCGCACGCCGGGCGAAGCGGGCATGCGCCTGCAGCGGCATCCGCGCCGGCCCGCCTCGGCGCCCGCCATCCGCATCACGGTCGGCCTCCGCGACGCGCCGGAAAGCTGGCGCGATTACCTGTACTGGAACCTCGAGCTGGACGAGACCTGAGATTTACGAATTTACGAATTTACGAATTGACGGATTTGGATTGATCAATTTGGCAATTCCAGATCCATCGATAGATTCGTCAATTCGTCAATTCGTAGATTCGACAATACACTGACGGCGTGCCGCCTGTCGTGACCTTCGTCGTGCCGGACCGCGTCGTCGGGCGGGGGCGCATCACGATTCACGGATCCGGGTTTGCCATCGACGATCTCGCCGGCCTGATGCTGGGCGACGTGCCCGCGCGCGTCGCGTTCGCGTCGAGTCGCAAGCTGGTCATCACCGTTCCCGAGGATATCGACGGCGGCCCGACCACGGTCCGCCTCCGCGATCTCGCGCTCGCGCACGTGTCGATCGGCGCGACGTGGGCCACCGGCCTGCACCAGGTCGACAACCCGGTGTTCGATCGCGACGGCAACCTGTACGTGACGTACAGCGGCTCGCGCGGGCAGGAAGCGCCCGTCTCCATCTTCCGCGTGACGCGCGCCGGGACACGCGAGCCGTTTTCGTCGGGCATCGTCAACGCGACGTCGATGGCGCTCGGGCCCGACGATCGGCTCTACGTGTCGAGCCGCTTCGCGGGGGCGGTGTACCGTCTCGGCGCGGGGGGCGTCGCCGAGCAGGTGGCGTCCGACATGGGCGTGGCGTGCGGGATTGCGTTCGACGACAACGGCTGGATGTACGTGGGCGATCGGTCGGGCACGATCTTCCGGGTGCGCGACGGGCACGCGGCCGCGTTTGCCACGCTGCCGCCGAGCGTGGCCGCATTTCATCTCGCGATGAGCCCGGGCGGCGATCTGCACGTCACCGCGCCGACGCTGGGCACCTACGATCCGATCTACCGCATCGATCGCCACGGCCAGGTCACGACGATCGCCTCGTCGCTCGGCCGGCCGCAGGGGATTACCTTCGGCCCCGACGGTCTCCTCTATGTCGTCGATGCGCTCGCCGGGTCGAGCGGGCTGCATCGCCTTGCGCCGGACGGCCGGTTCGAGCTCGTGGTGGCGGGTGGCACGCTGATCGGCGTGGCGTTCGGGTACAGCGGAGAGCTCGTGGTCGCGTCGAACGAAACTGCCTACCGGTTTGATTGACCACGAAGACACGAAAACCTCGAAGGACACGAAAAACCAAAATAGAATTCACCCGACATGTCGCAATTGTTCGCTCGCAAACCGATGGCCGACCTACAACCGGGCCCCGAGGGCCCGCAGTCGCTGAAGCGCGTGCTCGGCGCGGGCGATCTGATCATGCTCGCGATCGGCGCGGTGATCGGCGCCGGCATCTTCGGCGCCATCGGCACCGCGGCCGCGGGACAGATCGGGCCGAGCGGCGAGGTGATCCGCTACGGCGCGGGTCCGGCGCTCGTCTTTTCGTTCCTGCTGCTCGGCGCGGCGTGCGCGCTTGCGGCGCTTTGCTACGCCGAGCTGGCGGCGATGATCCCGCAGGCGGGAAGCGCCTACGCGTACTCGTACGCGACGCTTGGCGAGCTGGTCGCGTGGATCATCGGCTGGGATCTGATCCTGGAGTACGCGGTCGGCAACGTCGCAGTCGCGATCTCGTGGGGCGACTACTTCACCACGCTGATGCGCGGCGTGGGGCTGCAGTTCCCGGCATTCCTGACGACCGGCTACCGCACGGCGCTCCTCAGCTCCGACCCCGCCGTGCACGGGCTGATCGACACGGCGCCTCACGTCGCGGGTGTGCCCGTGCTCGTCAACGTGCCCGCGTTCGGCATCGTGATGCTCATCACGTGGCTCCTGCTGCGCGGCGCGCGCGAGAGCTCAACCGCCAACAACGTGATGGTGGTGATCAAGCTCCTCGCGCTCGGCCTGTTCATCGCCGTCGGCCTGATGAACATCCACCCGGAGAACTATCATCCGTTCGCGCCGAACGGCTTCACGGGCATCCACCAGGGCGCGGCCATCGTGTTCTTCGCGTACATCGGGTTCGATGCGATTTCCACGGCGGCCGAGGAGACGCGCGATCCGCAGCGGAATCTCCCCCGCGGGATCCTGGGCGGCCTTGCCATCTGCACGGTCATCTACGTCATCGTCGGGGCGGTGCTCACCGGGATGGTGCCGTACCAGCAGCTCGCGGTTGCCGATCCGCTGGCGCGCGCGCTTCAGCTTATCGGCTACGCGGGCGCCGGATGGATCGTCGCGCTCGGCGCGGCCGTGTCGATGTCGGCCGTGCTGCTCGTCTTCCAGTACGGGCAGCCGCGCATCTTCTTCTCGATGGCGCGGGACGGCTTGCTGCCGCAGTGGGCGGCCCGCGTCGACCAGCGCACGCGCGTGCCGTACACGACGACGCTCATCACCGGCATCGTCGTCGCGCTCGCATCGTTGATTGGCGATGCGGCCGAGACGTACGACCTGACGAACATCGGCACGCTCTTCGCGTTCGCGCTCGTCTGCGCGGGCGTGCTCGTGCTGCGGGTCAAGGAGCCGGAGCGGGAGCGGCCGTTCAGGGTGCCGTTCGTCTGGGTGGTGGCGCCGCTCGGCGCCGCTGCCTGCCTCTTCGTGATGGTCGGCCTGCCGCACGAAGCGTGGGTGAGGTTCGGCGTGTGGCTCGTCATCGGCGCCGTGCTCTACGCGAGCTACGGCTATCGAAATTCCAGGCTGCACCGCCGGTCCGTGTAGGGCGGGTCTGAAGACCCGCCCTTACCCTGCTCTGTACCGAGTAGGGTAGGGACGGGTAGGGACGGGTAGGGACGGGTAGGGACGGGTCTTTAGACCCGTCCGGACGCCGCACCCGACGCGCCCTCCTGTACAATATGGGTTTCAGGTTTCCAAGAAATTCACAGCGGTATGGGCCACGACTGGATCGCGGTGCGGGGCGCCCGCGTTCACAACCTCAAGAATATCGACGTCGATCTCCCGCGCGATCAGCTGGTGGTCATCACCGGGCTGTCCGGTTCCGGCAAGTCGTCGCTTGCCTTCGATACCATCTACGCTGAGGGGCAGCGGCGTTATGTCGAGTCCCTGTCCGCGTACGCCCGGCAGTTCCTCGAGCAGATGGAGAAGCCGGACGTCGATCTGATTGAAGGGTTGTCGCCCGCCATCTCCATCGAGCAGAAAACCAGCGGATCCAACCCGCGTTCGACCGTCGGCACCGTCACCGAGATCTCCGACTACCTGCGGCTCCTCTTCGCGAACATCGGCGTGCCGCACTGCTACAACTGCGGCCTGGAGATCACGGCGCAGTCGCTCGAGCGGATTCTCGACCTCGTGATGTTGTACCCGAACGACGCGCGCATCAACGTGCTCGCGCCGGTCGTCCGCGGACGCAAGGGCGAGTTCAAGAAGGAGCTCCAGGCGCTACGCCAGCGCGGCTTCACAAAGGCGCGCATCGACGGGCAGTTCCGATCGCTCGGCGACGATCCCAAGCTCGATCGCCGCCGCAACCACAACATCGACGTCGTCGTTGATCGCGTGATCGTGAAGTCGGGCATCGAGCGCCGGCTGTCGGAATCGCTCGAGACCGCGCTCACGCTCGCAGGCGATATCGTCGTCATCAACACGTACGAAGGGGGCGATCAGTTGTTCTCGCGGCGGCTCGCGTGCGTGAGCTGCGGCATCTCGATGCCCGAGATGACGCCGCGCGCCTTCTCGTTCAACTCGCCGCACGGCGCGTGCCCCGACTGCCAGGGGCTTGGCGCGACCTACGACTTCGATCCACGTCTGATCGTTCCCGACGAGTCGACGTCGCTGCTGGGCGGCGCGATCGCGCCATGGGTGCGGGGGGATCGCAAGCTCGTGCGCGAAGCGATCATGACCCTCGCGCAGACGTTCGGCATCGATCCGGATGCGCCGTTCATACAGCTCCCGAAGAAGCATCGCGACCTCGTGCTGTACGGGCCGCCCGGCGGCGTGAAGGCGCTGAAGGTGGCCGCGAAGCCCGCGCGTCACGCCGCGGAAGACGATGACGAGGATGCCGAGGAGGAGTTCGAGATGCCGAAGTCCCGCCGAAGCCGCGTCAGCGGCGAAGGTGGACGCGAAGGCGGGGATCCGTTCGGCAAGGGATTCGAGGGTGTCATGCCGAACCTGCGCCGGCGCTACGAGGAAGGCTCGTGGGCCGTGCAGGAGGATCTCGAGCCGTTCCGCACGCTGCGCCCGTGCCCGGGATGTCACGGTGAGCGGCTGAGGCCCGAGAGCCTCGCGGTGCTGGTGAAAGGGCGCGGCATCGCCGAATACGTCAACCTGCCAATCTCCGAAGCGCTCGAGGTATTCGAGCAGTTCGAGCTGACGGAGCGCGAGGCGCTGATTGCCACGCGCGTGCTTCGCGAGATCCGCGAGCGGCTCAGGTTTCTCAACGACGTCGGGGTCGGCTATCTCACGCTGCACCGCAGCGCGGCGACGCTCTCGGGTGGAGAGGGGCAGCGCATCCGGCTGGCCACGCAGATCGGCGCGAACCTCACCGGCGTGCTCTACGTGCTCGACGAGCCGTCGATCGGCCTCCACCAGCGCGACAACCGCAAGCTGTTGTCCACGCTCGCGCGCCTTCGCGATCTCGGCAACACGGTCGTCGTCGTGGAGCACGACGAGGAAACGATCCGCATGGCCGACTGGGTCGTCGACCTGGGCCCGGGCGCGGGCGAGCATGGCGGCCACGTCATCTTCCAGGGTCTGCCCGAGGATCTGCTCGAGGACGGGCATGGCTCGCTGACCGGCGCCTACCTGCGCGGCGAGCGATCGATTGCCACTCCCGCGGCGCGGAGGCCGGCGGTCAAAGGGGAGATCGTCATCCGCGGCGCGCGCGCCAACAATTTGAAGAACGTCGACGTGACGATCCCGCTCGGCACGCTGACCGCGATCACCGGCGTCAGCGGCTCCGGCAAATCGACGCTCGTCAACGACATCCTGTATCGATCGCTGGCACACACGCTGTACAAGGCGGCCGCCGAGCCAGGCGCGCACGATCGCATCGACGGCACCGAGCTCGTCGACAAGGTCATCGAGATCGATCAGTCACCGATCGGCCGCACGCCGCGCAGCAATCCCGCGACCTACACCGGCATGTTCACCTTCATCCGCGAGCTGTTCGCGCTGATGCCGGACGCCAAGGCGCGCGGCTTCAAGCCGGGGCGCTTTTCGTTCAACGTGAAGGGGGGCCGCTGCGAGGCCTGCCAGGGCGACGGCGTGATCGCGATCGAGATGCACTTCCTGCCAGACGTCTACGTCACGTGCGAGCAGTGCAAGGGGCGGCGCTACAACCGCGAGACGCTCGAGATCCAGTATCGCGGCAAGTCGATCGCGGAGGCGCTCGATCTCACCGTCAACCAGGCGCTGCCGCTGCTCGAGAACTTCCCGCCGATTGCCAACAAGCTGCGCACGCTGCAGGACGTGGGGCTTGGCTACATCGAGCTCGGGCAGTCGGCGACGACGCTGAGCGGAGGCGAGGCGCAGCGCGTCAAGCTGTCGAAGGAGCTCTCGCGGCGCAGCACGGGGCGCACGCTGTACATCCTCGACGAGCCGACGACTGGACTGCACTTCGAGGACACGCGCAAGCTGCTCGACGTCCTCAACAAGCTGGTCGACCAGGGCAACACGGTCGTGGTGATCGAGCACAACCTGGATGTGATCCGCTGCGCGGACTACGTGATCGATCTCGGCCCGGAGGGAGGCGCGGGCGGTGGACACGTGATCGCGAGCGGCACGCCGGAAGAGGTCGCCGCGAACCCCACGTCGGCGACCGGCCGGTTCCTCGAGCCGCTCCTCTAGCGAGTCAGACTCGAATACGGAACGACTCAAGTACGCAGTTTTTCAAGCGATCTGGTGTGGTAAACTCGCCACAACTTCATCGAGAGCGATTGTGGCCGATGCGCCACAGTTCGAGGTCCTACTCAGAGCGGCCGCGACGAGCGATAGCTGCTAACACACATAGGCCAAGCAGGTTAAGGGAGGCTCCGTCAAAAGCCACGCGCGGGCACCGTGATTGCTTGATGGCCGTCGCGCTCCCCTAACGGCCCAAAGCGCTGATGAACGCACAACGGACACTTCGCCGACCCATCACCTGTGCTGGGATCGGCCTCCATTCGGGCAACAAGGTCACGCTGTCCCTGAAGCCCGCCCCTGCCGACTTCGGTGTCCGTTTCCGTCGTTCCGATCTCGGTGGCCTCGAAGTCCCCGCGAACGTGGGGCATGTCGGCGGCATCAATCACGCGACCGGCCTCACACGCGACGCGGTCAACGTCGACACGGTCGAACATCTGCTTGCGGCGCTCGTCAGCCTCGGCGTCGACAACGTCATCGTCGAGCTCAACTCGCCTGAAGTGCCGATCATGGACGGCAGCGCGGCGCCGTTCATTTACCTGATTCACGAAGCCGGCATCAAGCGGCTTCCGGCCGCACGCCGTTACCTGAAAGTGCTCCGGCCGATCTCGCTGACGCGCGGCGACAAGCGCATCGCGCTCTATCCGTCCGATCACTTCAAGGTCACCTACAGCATCGCGTTCGATCACCCGCTGCTGCGGCATCAGGCGCGGACGATTCGGCTCAGCGAGGACACCTTCATCGAGGAGATCGCGCCCGCGCGCACGTTCGGCTTCCTGAAGGAAGTCGAGATGCTGCGCCAGTCCGGGCTCGCGCTCGGCGGCTCGCTCGAAAACGCGATCGTCATCGGCGACACCGGCGTGCTGAACAACGCGCTGCGGTTCGACGATGAGTTCGTGCGGCACAAGATCCTGGACGTGATCGGCGACATGGCGCTCGTGGGCCACCCGATCATCGGGCACCTGGTGGCGCACCGTGGCGGCCACGCGCTGCACACGGAGTTCGCCGCGACGGTGCTGGCAGACAGTGATGCGTGGACGCTGGTGGAAGTGCCGATCGACGCGGCCGCCGCCCCCACGCCGGCTGCGCTCCCGGCCGCGCACGCGGCGCTCGGGAACTCTGCGCGCGCAGTCAACTAGAGCGTACTCGACCCCGGAAAAGCCTCCGTCACTACCGTTGAGGGCCGCGACAGACCACCGCGGCCCTTTTTTTCTTGTACGC
>JAHFUO010000108.1:0-5077 GCA_023265015.1 Acidobacteriota bacterium
AAGACAGGCAGTCGCGGAATCGCGCGGCGTAGCGCGCCTTCTGTCCAGGCGATCTCCTCGGTGCACCTGGCCGGTCTACACACAAAGGGCGGACCGTCAGGTCCGCCCGAACTTGAACACGAACAGAGAACCGAGAACTCAGAAGTGTGAACGACCGTGACTCACGACGCCTTCCGTCGTGAGTCGTAAAAGCGCCGGCAGGCGCGCTGGAACCGCTCGTTGAGCGGGCCCGCCACCTCCGGAGACACCGGACCAAGCCGCATCCACTGCGCCTGCGCGCTGCGGACTTCCTGATCGGCGTTTCGCCACCGCGTCTCTTCATTCTCTTCCGACGCGCGGCCACCCAGGATCGTGTTCGCGGCAAGGCGATCGCGCCATTGCTGCGCGAGCATTTCAGCCGGCGAGAGGTGCTTCGCGTGCTGCTGCGCCGAGGGGAGCAGCTCCTCGACCTTGGTCAACAGCTTCTCCATCCGCTTCCGCGTCGTCTCCGGATCGAGATCCGTGCTGCTGAACGAGGCGGGCCACGTGCCGATCAGCCGCCCGATCGCCTGGTGATAGCGCGCGGCGAAATCCTGCTGCAGCTGGCGCGGGACTTCCGGCGCCTGCTGCCACTGGCTGCGCGCGTTGACCACGGTGGCGTAGAGATTTGCCGGCGCCTCGCCCGGGCCGTTGCCGTTGCCCGGCAGCAGCGCTTCCAGCTCGCGGATGATCGTGTCGCGCGCGGCCGCCTTCTCCTGCAGCTCCACCTGGTCGCGGTGCTTGTAGCGATCGAAGAACCGATCGCAGGCGCCGCGGAACCGCTGCCACACGGCTTCCGACTTCGACTTGCGCACAGGGCCGACCGTTTTCCATTCCGCCTGGAGCTGTTTCAGCTGCGCGGCGACGGTGTCCCACTCGGTTGAATCGGCAAGCGCCTCGGCTTTCTGGCAGAGCGCCTCCTTCTTCGCAAGGTTCGCCGCCCATTCTTCCTTGCGGTGCTTGAGATCTTCCTGGCGGCGGGTGAAGAAGCGATCGCAGGCGGCGCGGAAGCGCTCCCAGATCGCTTTCTCGTGTCCGCGGCTCACCGGGCCGATGGTCTTCCATTCGGCCTGCAGCTTCTGGATTTCCGCGGCGGTCTTGACCCAGTCGGTCGAGTCCGCCATGGCGATAGCACGCTCGCACAGCGCTTCCTTCTTCGCGAGGTTGGCGGCACGCTCCTCGTTCTGCGCCGCCACGTGCACCGATGTCCGCGCGTAGACCTCGTCCTGCGCGGTCTTGAAGCGCCGCCACATGGCCTCGCCCTGCGCGCGCGGTGCGAGCGCCACCTGCTTCCAGCGCCCCTGCAGCTCGCGCATGCGCCGGCTCGCGGTGTCGAGGTTCTCTTCCGCCTTCAGCGCCTCCATCTCCTTGCACAGCGTTTCCTGCACTTGGAGATTCGCCCAGCGCTGCCACTCGTCGGCGTCGCGCAGCTCCTGCACGCGAGGCACAAGCGTGAGGCGCGCGGCGCCGAGCCGCGTCTGGATGTCCTGCCGATCCTTCTTCGACGGAAGGGACGCGCGATCGTCCAGCGCCGACCGGATATCGCGCAGTGCGCGGTCGCCCGCCTTCAGCGATAACTGGTCGCCGGCGGCCAGTGTTTCCACCTGCCGGCAGATCTGCTGGAGCCGCTTGAGGTTGTCCTGCTCGATCGTCGAGCGAAGATGCTGATGCTCCTGCTCCTTCTCCTCGAGCGTCGCGATCGACTGCTCGAGGCGCGAGCCGGCTTCGGGATTGGCCGAGGCGTGCTCGCGGAGCACGTCCGCATCGCGGCGAAGGCCGCGCCAGCGCGCCACGACCTCCTCCAGCGGCTGGTGGGACGCAATCAATTGTTCGAGCTCGGTGGCCAGCGTGTCGAGCCGCCCCGCGGCCGCTTCGGCGAGCATCCGGCGCCGCTCGCCATCCTCGAAGGCGCGGCACCCGTCCTGGAAGCGCCGATTGAGCGACGCGGCGTATTCGGACGGCATCGGCGGGAGGCCGTCCCACCGGACCTTCAGCTCGGCGATCCGGTCCATCGCGCCGGCGCCGGACAGGCGCTCGATCTCCTGGCAGATCGCCACGCGATCCGCCTGCTCGAGCGCCAGCGCCCGCGCGCGCTCCTCTTCCGCGACGCGCTCCTGCTGCCGTTCGGCGATCGCCTCGCGCGCGGCATCGGACGCCGCCTCGAATTGCTCCGTGATCGCGGCGTCGACGATCACGTCGGCCTGGAACTCCGCCCAAGCGAGACGCGTGTCGGCGAGCGTGGCCGCGGCTTCCTCGGGATTGCCCACGGCGACCAGGGACTCGGCCCTGTGCAGCAGCTCCATGGCTCGCTGACGCTCCTCTGTGGTCATCGGCGCGGATTCTACGCGCGTGGCCTCGTGCGGCCCCTCGATCGCGCGGAGCTTCGTGCGGGCGCGCCGCGCCGCAACCTTGTTTCGCGCGCGCTGGGCGATCGCCGCGAGCGCCTCGGCGCCGTTGATCCGCTCGAGCGCCGCGACCGCAACATCCGTGTGTTCCGACTTGAGGGCGACACTCAGCAACTCTTCGGCATCGGCCACCTTGGCGAGCGCGCGCAGCCGCGTCGCGTTGTCCTGCGCGTGGCGGCTCACCGACCCGAGCGCCTTCTGGTCCTCGAGCAAGTCGACGATGGCGGCCCTCACGTCGGTACTCGTGCTGGCGCGCGCCACGACAATCACTTCCTTTGTTCGTCCGAGCGCAAGCAGTTGACGCACCGCCTCCGTGGCACTCAAGACTTCGTCAGCCTCGGCCGCCAGGCCCGCGAGCCCGCGCACCGCTTCGCTGCGAACATCCTCGTCAGGATCTGTTCGCGCGAGGTCTGCCAGCACGGCGATGTCGTCGAGCCGCGTGACCGCAGCGCGACGGACACGCGCGTCCACGTCTTCACGCGCGAGCGCGCGCAGCGCCTCGGCCTCGTCCGGGCCGAGCTCGTACACCGCCGCGGCCCGCACAGACGGATCCGCATGCTTCCAGCGAGGGGTGGGACGGAGCTTTTCGAGAATGCTCATTCGATTGTGACCGCCGAGTCATCACGATCCGGCTGTTGCCGGAATCGCTTGGTCTACGATTGTTCGGAACTTTGGATTCGATCCAGAAGCCCGGAGTTCAGTCGATTACCGTCGCCACCGCGTTCCGTAAGCGATTACTTCTCCCGTCGTACTTCCCTCGCGAACTCCCTTTGCATCCTGGTGATGCGCCCGGCTGGCCCGTGGCGCGAAGACGCGAATCGCCCGCGAAATCGCGGCCCATACCCACAGACCACACGCCCGGATGCTGAACTTGGGTATCTACTCCCTGGGGGGTAGCGAAGCTTCTCGTTTACGCGAGCCGCATAGCGGCCGAAGTCGCCAACGATGACGTGCAGGATGGGTACCAGCTGGCAAGTCAGTGGTTGGTGGCTCGTGGTTCGTGGTTGGCGGCTGGACGAGGGCGGGCCTCCGGACATGCCCACCAACCACCAACCGCCAACCGCCAACCGCCCGCAACACATATGTCAGTGCGGCGGAAATCTCCTACGTGATCGTCGGATCGGTAGATTTCGCTGCTTCCGCGTTATGCTTCCGCTTCCCGCTCCGATCCCCGGAAATTTTTTTCACGAGAGGTGCGTAGATGACGCCGGACGATTTCTTCAGCTTCGCCAAAAAACACGAGGCCGAAATGGTCGATGTGAAGTTCGTCGACCTGCTCGGGTCGTGGCAACACTGTTCTTTCCCCATAGATCATCTCGACAAGGGCACGTTTGAGGACGGCCTCGGATTCGACGGCTCGTCGATCCGCGGCTGGATGGGCATCCACGAGTCGGACATGCTCATGGTGCCCGACCCTGATACCACCCGTCTCGATCCTTTCTTCGCGAAGCCGACCATCAGCGTCATCGCCGACATCGTGGACCCCGTCAGCGGCAAGGAATTCACGCGCGACCCGCGGCACATCGCGAAGAAAGCCGAAGCACACCTGAAGAAGACCGGCGTCGCGGACACCTGCTACATCGGGCCGGAGCCGGAGTTCTTCATCTTCGACGATGTGCGGTACGAGCAGAATCAGCACCGTGGGTACTACGAGATCAATTCGGTGGAGGGCGCGTGGAACACCGCCAGGCGAGAGGAGCCGAATCTCGGGTACAAGCCAGTCTTCAAGGGCGGATATTTCCCGGTGAGCCCGGTCGACACGTTTCACGATCTGCGCGGCGAGATGGTCTACGAAATGCGCAAGATCGGCATCGTCGTCGAAGCGCATCACCACGAGGTGGCGACCGCGGGGCAGAGCGAAATCGACATGCAGTTCCAGCCGCTGCTGAAAATGGCCGACCAGTTCATGTGGTACAAATACATCTGCAAGAACGTGGCGCGACGGAACGGCAAGACCGTCACGTTCATGCCAAAGCCGATCTTCGAAGACAACGGCAGCGGCATGCACTCGCATACGTCCCTGTGGAAGGGCGGCAAGCCGCTCTTCGCGGGCGACGGATATGCCGGCCTGAGCCAGACCGGCCTGTGGGCGGCGGGCGGCCTGCTGAAACACGCGCCGGCCATCCTCGCGTTTGCGGCGCCGACGACCAATTCCTACCGGCGACTCGTGCCCGGCTTCGAGGCGCCGGTGAACCTCGCGCTGTCGGCACGCAACCGATCCGCGGCAATCCGCATCCCGATGTATTCGAAGAGCCCGAAATCGAAACGGCTCGAGTTCCGGTGCCCGGACCCGAGCTGCAACGGCTACCTCGCCTGGCCGGCGATGCTGATGGCGATGCTCGATGGGATTCAGAACAAGATCGACCCGGGGGCGCCGCTGGATCGCGACATCTACGAGATGACGCACGATGAAATGACGCACATGGGCATCAAGACGACGCCTGGGTCACTGCCGGAGGCGCTGGACGCGCTCGAGCAGGACCACAAATTCCTGACCCGCGGCGACGTCTTCACCGATGACGTGATCCAGACGTGGATCGAGTACAAGCGCGCGAAAGAGATCGATCCGATCCGGCTCCGGCCGCATCCACACGAGTTCTACCTGTATTACGACAACTGAATTGAGCTCGCAGGCGGACCTGAAGGTCCGCCTC
>JAHFUO010000108.1:5177-9315 GCA_023265015.1 Acidobacteriota bacterium
CTAGCCATATCGATATATGTAGATTCATAGATGCGATGCAGAAGGCTTCGGCGCTCTTCCGGCTCCTGTCCGACTCCACGCGGCTCCGCCTGCTGCGCGTGCTCGCGCAGGACCGCTTCAACGTCACCGAGCTGACCGGCATCCTCGGCGTCGCCCAGTCCGGCGTGTCCCGGCACCTTGGCCTGCTGAAAGATGCCGGCCTCGTCGCCGAGGAGCGCGAAGCGGGATTCGTGTACTACCGGATTGCCGAAGACGCGCGCGTGAACGGCACAGGTTCCCTCTGGACGCTGCTGGAAACACACTTCGAATCGGGCGCCTCCGACCGCGCAGTGCGGGCCGATGACGCGCGGATGCAGGAGGTGCTGCGCCTCCGCAAGGAAAACTTCGAGACGCACGGCGACCCGCGGCAGCTCGTGCCCGGTCGCAGCTGGGCGGCATGGGCGCGCGCGCTCGGCCATCTCCTGCCGCCGCTCGACGTCGCCGACATCGGCTGCGGCGAGGGCTACCTGACGCTCGAAACCGCGCGCTGGGCCAGGACGGTCGTCGCCGTCGATCGCTCGGTTGACGTGCTGACGCGCGCGAAGGCGCTGGCCGCGCGGCGTCACGTCGAGAATGTCGAGTGGAAAAAGGGAGACCTGTCGCGGCTCCCGCTGCGCGACGGGTCCGTCGATGTCGCCCTGCTGTCGCAATCGCTGCATCATGCGAGCGATCCGGAGCGGACGATCGCGGAAACCGTGCGCATCCTCCGTCCCGGCGGCCGCCTTCTCATCCTCGACTTGCGCGAGCACGATCAGGCGTGGGTGCGCAACCGCTTCGGCGATCGTCATCTTGGTTTCTCGACGACCGAGCTCGAGACGATGCTGCGCGGCGCCGGCCTGAGCGGCGTGCGCGTGCACGTGGGCGCAAGCAAGGCCGGAGATCCATTTGCTGTTCTCATCGCCAGTGGACGCAAAGGCCCGAACCCTGAACCCGGAACCGCGAATCCCGAATCCCCAATCCCGAATCCCGAATCCAGAATCCCCAATCCCCGGTCCCAACGCTACCCATGATGACCATCGACCGGCTGCACGAGCTTCTCGCGACACGCATCCTCCTCCTCGACGGCGCGATGGGGACAATGATTCAACGCTACCGCCTCACCGAGGCGGATTTCCGCGGTGAGCGGTTTCGCGACCACTCGCGCGACCTGAAGGGCAACAACGATCTGCTGACCCTGACGCGACCCGATGTCATCGGGGACATCCATCACGCGTACCTGGCGGCGGGCGCCGACATCATCGAGACGAACACGTTTTCGTCGACCGCGATTGCGCAGGGCGACTACGCGCTCGAGCCGCTCGCATACGAGCTCAACGTGGAGGGGGCACGCCTCGCGCGGGCGGCTGCGGACCAGTGGCGCGCGAAGACGCCGGACCGGCCGCGCTTCGTGGCAGGCGCCATCGGCCCGACCAACCGGACGCTCTCGATTTCCCCCGACGTCAACAATCCGGCCTTTCGCACCGTGACGTTCGATGACGTCCGCGACGCCTATAAGACGCAGGCGCGGGGACTGATCGACGGCGGCGTCGATCTCGTGCTCGTCGAGACGATCTTCGACACGTTGAACGCGAAGGCGGCCATCGCTGCGGTGCTCGAGGCGTTCGAGGAGAAGGGCGTGGAGCTTCCGCTGATGATCTCGGTGACGATCACCGATCGCAGCGGGCGCACGTTGTCGGGCCAGACGCTCGACGCGTTCTACGTCTCGATCCGGCACGCGCGCCCGTTCAGCGTCGGGTTGAACTGC
The DNA here is from genome assembly GCA_023265015.1 of Acidobacteriota bacterium. Lineage (GTDB taxonomy): Bacteria > Acidobacteriota > Vicinamibacteria > Vicinamibacterales > UBA2999 > Gp6-AA40. The sequence continues at coordinate 6,961 of JAHFUO010000108.1, forward strand.
GCCCTCGGCGCGCGCGAGATGCGGCCGTATCTCGCGGAGCTGGCGCGCATCGCGGAGAGCTACGTCACCTGCTACCCGAACGCGGGCCTCCCGAACGCGTTCGGACAGTACGACGAGCTGCCCGACGAGACCGCGGCGCTGCTGCGCGATTTCGCCGAATCGGGATTCGTCAGCATCGTCGGCGGCTGCTGCGGCACCACACCAGACCACATTCGGGCGATTGGCGCGGCTGTCACAAACCTTGCTCCGCGCCTGCGCCCGCTGAAGGGCTCAGGAATCGGGGATCAGGGATCGGAAGAACCAGGAACCGCCCCGATCCGCAATCCCCAATCCCCGATCCCCACCGAGTTCACCCAGCTCTCCGGCCTCGAGACCCTGACGATCCGTCCCGACAGCAACTTCATGATGATCGGCGAGCGGACCAACGTGACCGGCTCGAAGCGATTTGCGCGGCTGGTCACCGGCGGAGACTTCGGCGAAGCGGCGCACGTCGCGCTCGACCAGGTGCGGGGCGGCGCGAACATCCTCGACGTCAACATGGACGAAGGGATGCTCGACTCGGAAGCGGCCATGACGACGTTCCTGAACCTGATCGCCACCGAGCCCGAGATCGCGCGCCTGCCGATCATGGTCGACAGCTCGAAGTGGAGCGTGCTCGAAGCCGGGCTGAAGTGCGTCCAGGGCAAGGGGGTCGTCAACTCCATCAGCCTCAAGGAAGGCGAAGAGGATTTTCTCCGGAAGGCGCGAGCCGTCCGCCGGTACGGCGCGGCAGTGGTCGTGATGGCGTTCGACGAGCAGGGGCAGGCCGACACGGTTGCCCGGAAGGTCGCGATCTGTCAGCGCGCCTACCCGCTGCTCCTCGCGAAGGCTGGATTCGATCCGCACGACATCATCTTCGATCCCAACATCCTCGCGATCGCCACGGGCCTCGAAGAGCACAACGAGTACGCGATCAACTTCATCGAGGCGACGAAGGTCATCAAAGCGACGTGCCCGGGCGTGAAGATCAGCGGCGGCGTCAGCAACCTCTCTTTCTCGTTCCGCGGCAACGACCTCGTGCGCGAGGCCATCCATTCGGCCTTCCTTTTCCACGCGATCAAGGCGGGCCTCGACATGGGGATTGTCAACGCCGGCCAGTTGGTCGTCTACGAGGACATTCCGAAGGATCTGCTCGAGCACGTCGAGGACGTGATCTTCAATCGCCGCCCTGATGCGACGGAACGGCTCGTGCAGTTCGCCGAGACCGTCAAAGGCGACGGCAGGAAACAGGTGCACGATCTCTCCTGGCGCGACGCCCCCGTGGAGAAGCGGCTTGCCCACGCGCTCGTCCATGGCGTGGTCGACTTCATCGAAGCCGACGTCGAAGAGGCCCGGCTGAAGCTGCCGCGCCCCCTCGACGTGATCGAAGGGCCACTGATGGACGGAATGAAAATCGTCGGCGACCTCTTCGGCGCCGGCAAAATGTTCCTTCCGCAGGTCGTGAAGAGCGCGCGCGCGATGAAGAAGGCCGTGGCGTACCTGCTCCCGTACATGGAAGAGGAGAAGCGGCGATCGGGCGCCGTGCACCAGGCCCAAGGCAAGATCGTGATGGCAACGGTGAAGGGCGACGTGCACGACATCGGCAAGAACATCGTCGGCGTCGTGCTCGGCTGCAACAACTACGAGATCGTCGACCTCGGCGTGATGGTGCCAGCCGATCGCATCCTGCAGACAGCGATCAACGTGAACGCTGACCTGGTGGGCTTGAGCGGCCTCATCACGCCCTCACTCGACGAGATGGTGTTCGTCGCGCGCGAGATGGATCGGCGCGGCATGATGCTGCCGCTGCTCATCGGCGGTGCCACCACGAGCCGGCAGCACACGGCGGTCAAGATCGCGCCGGAGTTCAGCCAGCCGGTCGTGCACGTGCTCGATGCCTCGCGCGCGGTCGACGTCGTGTCGAGGCTGCTCAGCAAGACGCAGCGTCCCGCGTTCGATGAGGCGAACCGGGTCGAGCAGGAGCGTCTTCGCGAGCAGCACGCCGCGGTCAGGCGCCGTCCGCTGCTCGCATGGCCGGCGGCGAAGGCGAATCGACTTCGTCTCGACTGGCGGCCCGACACCATCGCCACACCGTCGTTCACCGGATCACGCGTCCTGGACGATGTACGCCTCGAAGACGTGCTGCCGTACATCGACTGGACGTTCTTCTTTTCCGCGTGGGAGCTGAAGGGACGATTCCCCGCGATCCTCGAGCATCCCCAGTACGGCTCCGCCGCCCGCGAGTTGTACGAGCATGCGCAGACGCTGCTCGATCGGATCGTGCGCGAGCGCCTGCTCACGCTGCGCGGGGTGTACGGCTTCTGGCCGGCGAACACG
>JAHFUO010000109.1 GCA_023265015.1 Acidobacteriota bacterium
CCCTTCTGATTGGCGATCGCTACGATCATCGAGAGCTGGACTGTTGGTGAGGCAGGTGTGCGCTCATTCTAGGGATGGTATGTCGTTGTGTCAACCACCCAATATATGGACGGGAAGCAGGGGGCAGGGGGCAGGGGCAAGGGTCAGGATTCAACCACGAAGGTCACGACTTCTTGGGATCTGGGATTTGGAGCTTGGGGTTTCCAATTGTCGGCCGGCCGACATTGCGGGGTGCCGTTACATCTTGTACTTCCCGAGCTCCTCGGGGTCGAGACTCTCGAGCCACTTCTGCAGGCGGTCGTTGTCCGCGCGCTCCGAGGTGAAGTCGACGGTCTTGGCCGTGTCGATGACGTTCTCTTCGACCAGGATGGGCGACCGCGTCCGGAGCGCCAGCGCGATCGCGTCGCTCGGACGCGCGTCGATCGCCACGCGCTCGCCGCGCACGGTGAGATGGATGACGGCGAAGAACGTATTTTCCTTGAGCTCGCTCACGACCACCCGGTCGACCTGTCCGTCGAGGTCCGTGATGATGTTGCGCAGCAGATCGTGCGTCATCGGCCGCGGCGTCGAGACGTTCTCGATCTGAAGCGCGATCGCGTTCGCCTCGAAGATCCCGACCCAGATCGGCAGGACGCGATCGCCGTCCTTGTCCTTCAGGATCACGATAGGCATGTTGGTGACCGGATCCACCATCAGCCCCTTGATGGTCATTTCAATCAGCATCGGCCTTGCTGTCCTCGCACCCCTGATATTACTGCCTCACCCCACACACTATGGGGACCCGCGCGCCGAATCAGCACCGGGATGGTCCGCCCTATCCACGCATCGGGATTCGGGAGTCGGGATTCGGGACTCGAACCGACGAATCCCGAACCGTCGAATCCCGAATCCCGAATCCCGAGTCCCGGAACCGGGCAGTTCACAACTGTGTTTCCGCTCGTGCGCCCGGAGATCTCAGCATCGCGCCGCCGGCCGGCCGAGTCGATCAGCACGTCGACCGTGGTGCCCACCGCGCGTTCGTGCAGCCGCGTCTGGATCTCGCGCTGCAGCGACTGGAGCGCCACGATCCGCGCCGTCTTCTCCGCCTCGCTCACATCGTCTGGCAAGCGCCTGGACGCCAGGGTGTTCGGCCGGACCGAATACTTGAACGAGAACATGCTGTGATACTGCGCGGCCTCCGTGAGCGACAACGTCTCCTCGAAGTCCCCCGCGCTCTCGCCCGGAAATCCAACGATCATATCGGTCGATAACGTAACCCCCGGGATGGTTTCCCGGATTTGCGCAACGAGCTCGAGATACCGCTCGCGCGTGTACCGGCGCCGCATCGCCTTCAGGATGCGAGACGAGCCTGACTGCACGGGCAGGTGCATGTGCTTGCACACCTTCGGAAGATCGCGAACCGCTTCGATGAGACGCGTACCGGTGTGACGCGGATGCGGGCTCGCGAAGCGGATCCGCTCCACGCCGGCGACATCATTGACCGCCGCGAGCAGGTCCGCGAAATCGCCCGCCGGATCGTCCGGCGCCTGGTAGTGATTGACGATCTGCCCGAGCAGCTGGATCTCCCGCCGCCCCGAGTCAACCGCGTCCCGGACGTCCGCCAGGATGTCCGCCTTCGTCCGCATCCGCTCGTGCCCGCGCGTGTATGGGACGACGCAGAAGGCGCAGTGATCGTTGCAGCCCTCAATGATCGTGACGTACGCCTTGACGGGATCGCTGCGCCGCGCCAGCCCGAGCGGGAATGTCACGTCGTCCCACGGGTTGATGTCGACTTCGGCGAACGGTGAGCGCGCCGCCTTCTCGACGAGCGCCGGCAGCATCTTGAGGCGCTGCGTGCCCATGATGACGTCGATCACGTGGCCGTTGGATTTGGCGAGAAGCGACTCGCCTTCCTGCTGGGCGACGCAGCCGGCAACGGCGACAACCGGGTCACGGCCCGTCTCGTCCTGGAGCACGCGAAGCTCGCCGAGCCTCGTGTAGAGCTTCTCCTCCGCGTGCTCACGTACGCTGCACGTGTTGATGACGATGACGTCGGCGTCGGTGTCTTCGGTCGTCGCCTCGTAGCCGGCCTGGTCCAGGAGACCAGCCATGCGCTCCGAGTCGTGAACGTTCATCTGACAGCCGAACGTCTCGATCAGGTACTTCTTCGCCACGGACTTTCGCTTTCGCCTTTCGCTTTCGCTTGCCTCAGCCGCTGGCCTTCCGCCGGCCGGCCTGGGCCTTCGGTTTCCGCGCGCCGGACTCGAGCAGCTCGCGGGCACTCGCCCGAACAGGCTCGGTCACTGACGCACCGCCAATCATACGCGCGACTTCGTCGACGCGTCCCGCCCCGTCCAGGCGCTCCACGCTCGTCAGCGTCCGATTGCCCCGCACCGCCTTCTCGATCCGGAATTGCGTGGTTCCGCGCGCGGCGATCTGCGGAAGGTGCGTGATGCACAGCACCTGGAAGCGATCGCCAAGCGCCCGTAGCCTGGAGCCGACGACATCCGCCACCCGGCCCCCGATCCCTGCGTCGACCTCGTCGAAGATCAGCGTCTTCGAAGACACCGGGTGTGATGCTGTGCCTGTGACCACACCCGGTGTCCTGAGAGCCAGCGTCTTGAGCGCGAGCATCACGCGCGAAAGCTCGCCGCCGGATACGATTCGCGCCAGCGGGCGGAGATCTTCGCCCGGGTTGGGAGACACGAACAACTCCGCCTGGTCGACGCCGCGCTCGCTCCAGGCTTCTTCCGGCAGCTCCCCTTCGTTGAACCTCACCTCGAAACGGGTGCGCGCCATTGCGAGCTCGGCGACCAACGCTTCCAGCTCGCGCGCGAAACCAATCGCGGCCGAGCGACGTTTGCGCGAGAGGCCGCGCGCGACCTCGAGATACGCGGCGTCGGCGCCTTCGAGCTCCTTCACGAGGTCCCCGGCGCGCTCCCCCGCTCCCGTCAGGAGCTCCCGCTCGCGCGCCAGCGCGTGCCCCTTATCGATGACCTCCTGCAGCGAGGGGCCGTACTTTCTCTTCAGCCGATCGAGCAACGCCAGCCGATCCTCGACGTGCTGCAGACGCCCGGGTGACGCATCGATGCCGTCGGCATAGTGGCGCAGGAAGAAGGCGAGATCCTCGAGCTGCGATTTGATCCCGTCTCGCGCGTCGGCGTACGGAGCAAACTGCGGGTCGATGGCGGCCAGCTCGCTCACGCGCTTCCAGACCCCGCTCAGTCCCGAGAGCGCCGCCCCATCGCTCTCGTACAGCGCCGCGTAGCTTTCTTCGCACAGCCGCTGAATGCGCTCGGCGCTGGCGAGCACCTGCCGCGTGGCGGCCAGCTCTTCATCTTCGCCCGGCTTCGCCGACGCCTTTTCAATCTCTCCAAGCTGAAACGCGATCAGATCGAGGCGCGCCGCCTTCTCGCGCGCGTCCATCCGCGATCGCTCGAGCTGCTCGCGCAGCGTTCGAACCCTGGTCCACACGTCCACCGTCTTCGCGGACAGCTCGCCGAGACCGGCGTATTCATCGAGGAGCGGCAGGTGCGTGAGCGGATCGAGGAGCGCCTGGTGCTCGTGCTGACCGTGGAGCTCGACGAGCCGCGCCGAGAGGTCGCGCAGCGCGGCGGCCGTCGCCAGCGCGCCGCTGATGAACGAACGGCTGCGTCCCTGGCTGGTGATCTCGCGCCTGACGATCAGCTCGCGCCCGTCAGCGTCCTCGAAGATCGCTTCGATGGCGGCCTGCGCTTCACCGGTCCGGACCAAATCCGAAGAGGCGCGCGCGCCCAGCAGGAGGCCGACAGCCTCCACGAGGATTGACTTGCCCGCCCCGGTCTCGCCCGTCAGCACGTTGAACCCGGGTTCGAACTCGACCTCGACGGCCTCGATGACCGCAAGGTTACGGATGCGGAGGAAACGCAGCATGCGCGCGGAACTTCCATCGTATCATACGTTTGACAGCACTCGGAGCGCGTGCTACGCTCCCCTGTCTGCGCTGTCCCAGCGGCGCGCTGCCGATGCTTCGGAGGCTTCGTTGCACACGCTTGGCTCCCTCGTCCTTGCACTGCAAGTGCAGGACGGCGCTGCCCCCCTCGCCGCTGGATCCCGCGACTTAATCGCGATCATTACGCAAGCGACCGTCATCAATCAGGCGGTCCTCGCCATCCTCGCGCTGCTCTCGATCATGTCCTGGGCGATCATCCTCGCGAAAAGCCTGTCGTACCGCAAAGTTGCGGATCAGAGCGCGAAATTTCTCGATGTGTTCCGTAAGAGCAGCAAGTTCTCCGAGGTGCAGGCGGTGTGCGCGTCGCTCCCGGCAAGCCCGCTCGTGGGCGTCTTCCAAGCCGGCTACGCCGAGCTGAACGCGCAGTTCAGGCATACGGCACAGCCGCAGAGCGCCAATCCATCCGGTCCCCCGCCGCGTCCAACCCTCAAGAGCCTCGCGGCGGTCGATCGCGCTTTGCTTCGCGCGGCGACCGTCGAGATCAACAAGCTCGAGAAGCGCGTCCCGTTTCTTGCGACGGTGGCGAGCGTGGCGCCCTTCATCGGGCTCTTCGGCACGGTGGTTGGAATTACGATTGCGTTCCAGCGCATCGGCACGACCGGGTCGACCAACCTCGCGGTGGTTGGTCCCGGCATCTCCGAGGCGCTGATTGCCACCGCCGCGGGCCTCTTTGCGGCCATCCCCGCGGTGCTGGCCTACAACCACTTCAGCACGCGCGTGAAGCTCTTCGCCGCGGAGATGGACGACTTCTCGCTCGAGTTTCTGAACATCGCGGAGCGCAATTTCACGTAGGACGGTCCGACAGGATGGCGAAAGTTCTTCCCTCTGCACCGACACCAGGCGGCGGGCGATTGACCCGCGGGCGCCGCGTGTCGACCACGCTGGCCGAGATCAACGTCATTCCGCTCGTCGACGTGATGCTCGTGCTGCTCATCATCTTCATGGTCGCGGCACCGATGCTGCAGCGCGGCGTCGAGCTCAACCTGCCGGTCGCCAGCCGTTCGCAGGAAATCGCCAGCGATCGCATCTTCGTGAGCGTGCCGCTGTCGTTCCGCGAGGATCGCCGCGTGTTCATCGGTCAGGACCCTGTGCGCGTGGACGTCCTCACCGAGCGCATGCGCCAGATGATGCTGAACCGCAGCGACCGCCAGGTGTTCCTGCGCGGCGACGGCGGCATCGAGCTGCAGGAGCTGCTCGACGTCATGGACCGGCTGAAGGCCGCCGGTGTGGACAAGGTTGGGATCATCAACAAGCTGCCCGGGGAGCAATGATCCAGAGCACCGTCACCGACGTCATCCTCACACGCGCGCAGGTACCTGACGGCCTGAAGGCGATGATCGTGTGGTCGGTCGGCGCGCACATCGCGCTCGTGGCATTCATGATCTTCATGCCCGCGAGCTGGCGGGGCGACATCGATGCGGGCCCGAAGACGGTCATGACGATCAGCCTCGGCGGCGCGCCGGGACCGCCGAACGGCGGGCTGACGCCGGAGGGCGGCCGCACCGTGCAGGCGCCTCCGCCGGTCGAGCCGGTGAAGCGCGCTGAAGCGTTGCCGGCGCCGAAGACGCCCGAGATGACGCTGCCGAGAAAAGACGCCCGCCCGCGCCCGCCGCAGCCGCAGGAGGCGCCGAAGGATTCGGCCGCGCGTACCCCATCGACGGGTCAGCCGCAGGAAGGATCGACGCGGGTCGATACCGGGGCACGCGGGCAGGGATTCGGCCTGACGACGGGCGGCGGTGGAGGCACCGGCGTGCAGGTGGACGTCGCGAACTTCTGCTGTCCCGAATACCTCTCGCAGATGATCACGCTGATTCAGCGGAACTGGCAGTCGAACCAGGGCGTTGCCGGCAGCGTGGTCATGAAGTTCACGATCAGCCGTGCCGGGACCATTGAAAACGTGCAGCTCGAGCAGTCGAGCGGATTCCTCGCGCACGAGCTCACCGCGCAGCGCGCGCTGCTGCTCACGCGGCTTCCCGAGCTGCCGCTGCAATTTCCCAACCCGAGCCTGACCGTGCACATGCGCTTCGAATATCAACGGTAGATGAGAAAAACCCTGATGAAGAGATTCGCCTTCGGAGTTGGGGGTTGGGTATTGGGAATTGTCCTCGCCGGGCTCAGCGCCGCGGCGCTGACGGCGCAGCAGCCCTCGGAGATTCAGCTCGTGATCAGCGGCGAGCCCGGCACGCCGCCGCGGTACGCCGTCCCCGATTTCATCGCGCTCACGCCCGACTCCGCCGACATGGCGAAGACCCTCGGCCGGGTGCTCTGGGATGATCTGAACTTCGAGCGCGAGTTCTACATGGTCCCGAGGGATACGTACGCCACGATTCCGCTGGCGCGCACTCCGGAGGATGTACCGTTTGCTGCGTGGCGCGAGCTGGGCGCCGACGCCGTCGTCTTCGGCACCGTCCAGAAGACGGATGCGAACACCGTGCGCGTGCAGATACGCCTCTTCAACGTCCGCTCGCGCCAGTCGGTGTTTGCGAAGGAATACACGGGATCCTCCGCGAATCCGCGTCTCTACGCGCACACGATGTCGGATGAAATCCACCAGCAGCAGCGGGCCCTGCGCGGCGTGGCGCGGACCAAGCTGACGTTCTCCTCGGACCGCAACCGCGAAAAGATCGCCGGGCCGGTGGACAACCGCGACGTCAAGGAAATCTACATCGCCGACTACGACGGCGAGAACCAGCGGCGCGTGACGACGAACCGCCAGCTGAACATCATGCCGGTCTGGTCTCCTGACGCGCGCTCGATCGCGTACACGTCCTATCGCCGCGGCTACCCCGACATTTTCATTGCGCTGATCTATCAAGGCCTCCAGGAGACGCCGACCAATGGCGTCGGGCAGAACTGGCTGCCGGTCTTCTCCCCCGACGGCACGCGCATCTGCTTCACGTCGAACCGCGACGGCAACCCGGAGCTCTACGTGATGGATCGCGACGGGTCCGGCGTGCGGCGCGTCACGAACAACCCCGCGATCGACACGACGCCGACCTGGTCTCCCAACGGGACCCAGATTGCCTTCACGTCCGATCGCCCCGGTCAACCGCAGATCTACATCGTCGGGGCCGATGGCTTGAATCTGCGCCGCATCACGACCATGGATTCGTACGCCGACCGGCCGACATGGGCTCCCGCCCCGTTCAACGAGATCGCGTACGCCGCGCGTACCGGGCCGGGGTTCGACATCAAGGTCTTCGACCTCGCGTCAGGGACGACGCGGCAGATCACGTTCGGCGAGGGAAGCAACGAGAGCCCCGCGTTTTCGCCCAACGGCCGCCACCTGGTATTCACCTCGACGCGCGCCAACGACCGCGTCCAGGTGTTCACGATGGGCCGCGACGGCAGGAACGTGAAGCAGATCACGCGTGACGCCAACAACTACACGCCCGGATGGTCCAATTGAACATGAACCGAGTCGCCATGGCCCTGTTGATCGCCCTGGCTGTCGTCGTCGTGGCCTGCGGCAAGAAAGCCCCCGTCACGCAGCCAACGGCGCCTCCTGCCGCGACGGCGCCCCCGGCGAGGCCCGCGACCCCTCCTCCGCCGCCGCAGCGCGTCGAGGAATCGCTCCCTGTCCCCGAACAGCCGCTCAGGGAGGACACCATCGGCAACAAATCGCTGGACGACGTGAACCGCGCCTCACCGTTCACGCCCTCGTTCTTCGCCCTCGACAGCGCAGAGCTGGATAATGCCGGCCGCGCCATCGTGGCCGCGAACGCGGAAATAATGAAGAAGTACCCGACGTGGGTCGTGACGGTGGAGGGCCACTGCGACGAGCGCGGGACCGCGGAGTACAACCTGGCGCTCGGCGAGCGTCGCGCGGTCGCGGTGAAAACGTACCTCATCGCGCTCGGCGTCGCGCCCGACCGTCTCCGCGCGGTGAGTTACGGCAAGGAGTTTCCGTTTGACGCCGGGCACACCGACACGGCGTGGTCGATGAACCGCCGCGCGCATTTCGTGATTACGTCCAGGTAGGGCGGGTGCCGCGAAGCGGACTCGCGGGAACGTAGGGCGGGTGCCGCGAAGCGGTCCCGTGGGAACGTAGGGCGGGTGCCGCAAAGCGGACTCGCGGGAATGTACAGGCGGGTGCCGCGAAGCGGACCCGCGGGAACGTAGGGCGGGTGCCGCGAAGCGGTCCCGTGGGAATGTACAGGCGGGTGCCGCGAAGCGGACCCGCGGGAACGTAGGGCGGGTGCCGCGAAGCGGACCCGCCGCGAAGGACACCGTGATGAAGCACATGATGACGACGACGCTGGCCGTGGTGCTGCTGTACAGCGCCGGTGCGGCTCCCGCCGCGGCACAAAGCCGCGAGCAGCGGCAGATGATGGCCGATATCCGGATGCTGCAGGAGCAGACGCTGGAGCTCAATCTCGCCATCCAGACGCTCACGCAGACGCTCACGCAGACGCTCCAGGATTCGCTCAAGGCGGTGAACACGCGCCTCGACGATGCGAACAACGCGAGCCGGAAGAGCTTTGCCGATCAGAAGGTCATTGTCGACGACATGGGCAAGGACATCCGCGCGATCCGCGAGCGCGTCGACGACACCAACGTCCGCGTCTCCAACGTGCGCGAGGAGCTCGAGGCGCTTCGGTCGTCGATCCCGGTCACGCCTCCTGCGCCGGTCGCCCCGCCGGCCGATCCCAGCGATCCGAACGCCACCGGCACCACCGCGGCCGTGGCGCCGCCGCCGCCCTTGCCGCCCGCGCCGTCGACGGCCGGCCTCTCGCCCACGCGCATGTTTGACACCGCGCGCGCCGATTACGCCGCCGGCCAGTGGTCGCTCGCCGTCACCGGCTTCGACGCGTTTCTCAAGACGTTCCCCCGCTCCGAGATGGCCGACGATGCCCAGTTCTACATCGGCGAGACCTACTACGCGCAGAACCGCTGGCCCGACGCGATCGCCGCATACAATCAGGTGATCCAGAACTATCCGGTGGCCAACGCCGTGCCCGATGCGTACTACAAGCGCGGGCTCGCGCAGGAGCGCCTCGGTCAGCTCGACGAGGCGCGCGATTCCTGGACGACGGCGGTGACGAAGTATCCGGACAGCGATGCGGGGCGGCTGGCCAAACAGAACCTGGATCGGGTGGCGCGACGGCCGCAGCCGTGACCTCCCCTGTCACAGTCGGCTCGTAGTCTGAC
>JAHFUO010000110.1 GCA_023265015.1 Acidobacteriota bacterium
TTCGAGCCGAGACCAGCACGCGGTCCGAGGCGACGGGCGAAGTGCTGCGGCTCATCGTCGACGAATTCTGGCGCCTGCAGCGCGATCGCGTGAACGGGCGCGAGCTGGCCGACGCGCAGGCGTATCTCACCGGCAGCTTCCCGTTGACCATCGAGACGCCCGACGCGATCGCCATGCAGGTGCTGAACGTGATTTTCTACGGGCTGCCCGTCGAACAGCTGCAGACCTTTCGCGAGCGGGTCAACGCCGTGACCGTCGACGAGATTCAGCAGGTGGCGCGGATCTATCTGAGACCCGAGCGGCTGTCGGTCGTCCTCGTCGGCAACGCCGCGGCATTCGCCTCGCAGCTCAGAGCCGTCGGGTTCGACAGCTTCGAAACCGTCGACCTGGGCAACCTCGACCTCACGTCGGTCGATTTCAAGCGCGGGCCGGGACCGGCGAGAGGGGCGGGACGGGCGGGAGGGCAGCGCCCGCGGCCCGAGCGAGCCGCCAGGGGTGGGGCCCCGGCGCAACAAGAGATGTGGGGCCCCGCGAACACAAGAAAAAGCGACATAGACGTGGCGCGGGACTTTAGTCCTGCAATCGTGTTGGCAAGCTATCAGCAGCCCCCCGCTTCACAATCGGCACCGTCCATCGCCGCCCAAGGCAGCGCGAATGCGAGGGCGCTGCTCGATCGCGTCATCGCGGCCAAGGGCGGACTCGACGCGCTCCACGCGATCAAGAGCATCACGGCGGTGACCTCCGCGGAGATGACGTCGCTGGCGGGCCGGATCGAAGCCCGGACGACCACGTATCTCGAGTACCCCAATCATGTGCGCGTCGAGACGACGCTGCCCGAAGCCACTACCGTGCAGGTGTACGATGGCGAGCACGCCTGGATTCGCGATCCGAAAGGCGTCCACGACGTGCCCGAGCGGATGGTGCAGGACCTGCAGACCGGTCTCAAGCGCGAGACGGTTGCGTTGCTGCTCGGCGCGGCCAGCGGCGAGTTGCACGCACGGGTGCTGCCGGACGTGAAAGACGCTGCCGGCCGGCTGGACCACGCGCTCGAGGTGTCGGGCCCCGGGTTGGAACCGGTCGTGCTGTACATCGCCCCGGACACGAACCTGATTTCCAGGCAGACCTACGTGGCCGGCGGTCCCGGCCAGCCGATCATCGAGGAAGCGTTCAGCGACTACCGCGCCGTCGACGGCGTGCGGGTCGCCTACACGGCGGCCGTTCGCCGAGGCGGCGAGCCGATCCTCGAGCGCCGCGTCAGGGACATCAAGATCAACGCCCCGATCGATCCCGCGCTGTTCAAACGCCCGTGATAAGGGGGACGGGAGCCCTTTTCGCTCGAGGCATCCTCGAAAAGGGCTCCCGTCCCCCTTATCACGGGCGTCTGCTGCTTTCCTGCGGCGAGGCTTCCGGTGATCTGTACGCCGGCGCGCTGACGCGCGAGCTGCGCGCGCTCGCACCGGACCTGGCGGTGTCGGGCCTCGGCGGGCCGCAGTTCGCAGCGGCCGGTGGCCGACTGGTCGCGGACTACCGCGGCCTCGCCGTGACCGGCTTGACCGAGGCGATTGCAAAAGTTCCGCGGTCGCTGGCGACGCTTCGCCAGCTCGTCGACCACGCGCGCGGGGAGCGGCCCGACGCGCTCGTCGCGATCGATTTTCCCGATTTCAATTTTCCGCTGGCCCGTCGCGTCAAACGCCTCGGCATCCCCGTCATCTACTACATCAGCCCGCAACTGTGGGCGTGGCGGCCCGGGCGGATGCAGACGATGCGGGAGATCGCCGACCGCGTGCTGGTGATCTTTCCCTTCGAGGAGGCGATCTACCGGGAGGCCGGCGTGCCGGTCGAGTTTGTCGGCCATCCCTTGATCGACCTGGCGAAGGCGTCGCAGCCTCGACACGATTTTCTGAAAGCGCGTGCGTTGTCGCCGGCCGCGCCGACCATTGCCTTGCTTCCCGGCAGCCGGCCGAACGAAGTCGCACGCATCCTGCCGGACCTCGTCGCCGCGGCGGAGTTGATTCGCGCTCGCGTGCCCGACGTCCAGTTCGTCGTGGCACGAGCGCCGAACCTTGACGATCGCTTGTTCGAGGTTGCCGGCGGCGGGCGGCTCGCGATGACGATCGTCGAGGGCGACACCGACGCCGTGCTGGCTTCGGCCGATGCCGCCGTGACGGCGTCGGGGACGGCGACGGTCCAGGCGGCGCTGCACGACACGCCGATGGTCATCGTGTATCGCCTGTCGCCGGTGACGTATCTACTCGGCCGCCGTTTGGTGAGAGTCGATACGTTCGGGATGGTGAATCTGATTGCTGGAGAGAAAATCGTTCCCGAGCTGATCCAGCGGGCATTCACGCCTGCAGCGGTTGCCGAGCACGTCGTTTCGATGCTGACCGATCGCGCGCGCGCCGGGCGCATTCGCGAGGGCCTCGCGCGAGTGCGCGACCGGCTTGGCGGGCCGGGCGCGAGCCGCCGCGCGGCCGAAGCGATTTTGAAGATCGCAAGGCAGGACTAAGGCAGGACTGCGGCCGGCCAGACAGTACGTAGTGTCCGGCTTTAGCCGGACCGTGGGAGGTCCGCCTGAAGGCGGACACTACGTACTACGTGGTACGATGAACTTTTCGAGGACTGGCTCTCATGTCGACCGTGAATAGCTTCCGCACCCGCACGGCCATCCAGGTGGACGGGCGCAGCGTCCAGATCTACAGCCTCCCCACGCTCCAGGCGGCCGGTTTTCCAGAAATCGCCCGCCTGCCGTTCTCGATGAAGATCCTGCTCGAAAATCTGCTGCGCTCGGAAGACGGCCGGTTCGTGAAAGCCGCCGACATCGAGACGCTCGCGCGCTGGGACGTCACGAGCTCCGCGCAGAAGGAAATTTCGTTCGCTCCTGCGCGCGTGCTCCTCCAGGACTTCACCGGCGTTCCCGCCGTCGTCGATCTGGCGGCGATGCGCGACGGCATCGCGCGGCTCGGCGGCGATCCCGGTCGTGTGAACCCGCTGCAGCCGGTCGAGCTCGTCATTGATCATTCCGTCCAGGTCGATTTCTTCGGCCAGGCGAACGCATTTGAACTCAACGCGGAGCTGGAGTTCTCGCGCAACAAGGAACGCTATGCGTTTCTGCGCTGGGGGCAGGATGCGTTCCGCAATTTCCGCGTCGTTCCCCCTGACACCGGCATTGTCCACCAGGTGAATCTCGAATATCTCGCGCGCGTCGTCGTCTCCGTCGATTCCGCTGACGGCGCGCTCGCGTATCCCGACACGCTCGTCGGCACCGACTCGCACACGACGATGGTGAACGGGCTGGGGGTGGTGGGATGGGGCGTCGGCGGGATCGAGGCCGAAGCGGCGATGCTCGGGCAACCGATCTCGATGTTGATTCCGCAGGTGCTGGGATTCCGGCTGAAGGGAACGATGCTCGAGGGGGCGACGGCCACCGACCTCGTCTTGACCATCACAGAGAAGCTCCGCAGGCACGGTGTCGTCGGAAAGTTCGTCGAGTTCTTCGGGCCGGGCCTCGATCACCTCACGATTGCCGATCGTGCGACGCTCGGCAACATGTGCCCGGAGTACGGCGCCACGATCGCGATCTTCCCGATCGACGCGATGACGCTCGATTACCTGCGCCTCACCGGCCGCGACGACTCGCGCGTGCGCCTCGTCGAGGCGTACGCAAGGGCGCAGGGTCTGTTCAGGACGCCGAACGCGCCCGATCCGGTGTACTCGGAAATCCTCGAGCTCGATTTAAGCTCGGTCGAGCCGAGCCTGGCCGGACCAAGACGGCCGCAGGATCGCGTCTCGCTCACGCAGGCGAAGAGCGGCTTTCAGGCGGCCCTTGGGTCGATGCAGCCCACCGCCAAAAAATCCGCTGACGCGCCCACGTCGCTGGGCGCCGTGACGGCGATGAGGAGCGAGGGCGGGATTGCGGTCGCGGACATGCCGGCCGTCGCCCAACAGCTCGAGCACGGCTCGGTCGTGATTGCCGCGATTACGAGCTGCACGAACACGTCCAATCCCAGCGTGATGATCGGCGCGGGCCTGCTCGCGAAGAAGGCGGTCGAGCGCGGTCTGTCCAGCCGGCCTTGGGTGAAGACGAGCCTCGCGCCTGGATCGAAGGTGGTCACGGAATACTTGAACAAAGCCGGCTTGACGCCCTATCTCGAGCGGCTGGGGTTCAACCTGGTCGGCTACGGCTGCACGACCTGCATCGGCAACAGCGGTCCGCTGCCGGACGAAGTGGCGGCGGAAGTCGAGTCGCGCAATCTCGTGGTCGCGTCGGTGCTCAGCGGCAACCGGAATTTCGAGGGACGCATCCAGCAGCAGGTGCGCGCCAACTACCTGGCGTCGCCGCCGCTCGTGGTCGCCTACGCGCTGGCAGGGCGGATGACGATCGATCTGACGAGAGAGCCGATTGGCACCGATCGCAAGGGCGATCCGGTGTATCTGCGCGATCTCTGGCCCACCGAACGCGAGATCCAGGAGACGATGCTCAGCGCGGTCAACTCGGAGATGTTCCGGCAGCAATATGCGGACGTGTTCCACGGGGATGACCGGTGGCGGTCGCTGAAGGTCCCGAGCGGCGATCGCTTCGAGTGGGATCCCGACTCCACCTACATTCGCAATCCGCCGTTCTTCGAAGGGCTGACGCTGCAGACGACACCGCTCGTCGACGTCGCGGGCGCGCGCGTGCTCGCACTCCTCGGCGACAGCATCACGACCGATCACATCTCGCCCGCGGGATCGATCAAGAAGGACAGCCCGGCCGGCAGGTATTTGATCGCGCACGGCGTCGAGCCTCGGGACTTCAATTCGTACGGCGCGCGCCGCGGCAACCACGAAGTGATGATGCGCGGCACGTTCGCCAACGTTCGGCTGCGCAACCAGCTCGCGCCCGGCACCGAGGGCGGCTGGACGACGTATCAGCCAGGCAGCGAAGTGATGACGATTTACGACGCGGCGATGAAATACAAGGCCGCGGGCGTCTCGCTGGTCGTTTTTGCTGGGAAGGAATACGGATCGGGATCGTCGCGGGACTGGGCGGCGAAAGGCACGCTGCTGCTCGGCGTCAAGGTGGTCGTTGCGGAAAGCTTCGAGCGCATCCATCGCAGCAACCTCGTCAACATGGGGGTGCTGCCGCTGGAGTTCCAGGCGGGTGGATCGGCATCGGCACTGGGGCTGACCGGGCGCGAGCGGTACGACGTCGCCGGCATCGCCGACGGCCTGAAGCCCGGCGGCTTGGTCGCCGTGCGCGCGTTCGGCGACGGCGCGAACCCCATCGAGTTCCGGGCCGTGGCGCGCATCGACACGCCCGAAGAGCTCGTCGCGTTCCGCCACGGCGGGATTCTTCCGTACGTCCTGCGCCAGCTTGTCGGCAAAAACTAAACATCGCCTGTGTATCACGAAGACGCGAAGACCACGAAGCCTTTAACTTGGCGATCTTCGTGTGCTTCGTGACTTCGTGATGATCGTGGACAAGCGATGGATCGACTAACTTCGGCAGCCATCAAGGCCAAGGCCCGCGAGCTGGGGTTCGACGCGTGCGGCGTCGCGCCCGCGGCAGCCCACCCCGAGCTGCGCTTCTTCGACGAATGGCTCGCGCGTGGCTACGCCGGCGAGATGACGTACCTCCATCGATCCGCCGATCGCCGCGCGGATGTGCGGCGAATTCTCCCGTCGGCCCGCACCGTGATCGCGACGGCGACCGTGTACAACACCAACCGGCCGTACTCGACCGAGTGCGCCGATCCCGAGCGCGCGCACGTCGCCCGGTACGCGTGGGGCGACGATTATCACGACGTCCTCGCCGAGCGACTGGACGCGCTGCTGGCCTGGATGCGCGACGCGTCGCCCGATCCGTTCGACGCACGCGCGTACGTCGATACCGGTCCGGTGCAGGAGCGCGTGTACGCGCAGCACGCCGGCATCGGCTGGATCGGCAAGAACACGTGCGTCATCAACCCCGATCTCGGTTCGTGGGTGTTCCTCGCCGAAATCATCTGCAGCCTGTCGCTCGACACCGACGCCCCGGCCTTCGATCGATGCGGCACCTGCACGTTGTGTCTCGAGGCGTGCCCGACGCAGGCGCTGGTCGCGCCCGGTGTGCTCGACTCGACGCGTTGCGTGTCGTATCTCACGATCGAATTGCGCGGCGCGATTCCCGATGCGCTGCGACCTGGAATCGGATCGCACGCGTTCGGCTGCGACGTGTGTCAGGAAGTGTGTCCGTGGAATGCGACGCCCGCGATATCCGGCGATCCGGCATGGCAGCCGCGGCGGGCGTGGGATGGCGCCGATCTTGTCTCGTTGTCGCGGAAGAGCGACGAGGAGCTCCGCGAGGCGATGGCTGGCAGCGCCATGCGCCGCGCCAAGGTGGAGGGCCTGCGACGCAACCTCGCGGTCGCGCTCGACAACATGAAGGAATCGCCTCTGGCGTAGTGTCCGGCTTCAGCCGGACCGTGACGGGTCCGCCTAAAGGCGGACACTACTTCGATTTCTTCACCCGATGGCTGGCGCGTTATGATCGAGAGAGCCACCATGTCGTCGTCCCTCGCGCCCGCGTTTCTCCTCTCGATGCCGCAGCTCACCGATCCGAACTTCAACCGCACCGTGGTCCTGCTGTGCAAGCACAATGAAGAGGGGGCGTTCGGGCTCGTCCTCAATCGCCCGCTCGTGACGAGCGGGCGGGTGGTCGTGAATGTCGAGCCGCCGCCCGCTTCCCACGCGGTTCGACACGGGGAAACGATCTCGACCGAACGCGAGCTCCAGGTGTGGGTTGGCGGTCCCGTCGAGCCGCAGCGCAGTTGGATGCTCGTCGGCGAGGAGGGCGAAGGCGAAGACGAAGAGACGAGGGGGGTGCGGATTGCCGACAATCTGTATCTCTCGACGTCGCCGGATCTGCTTCGGCGCCTGCTCGAACCCGACCCGCCGCGTCGCACGCGCCTGGTGGTCGGCTATTCCGGGTGGGGGCCCGGCCAGCTCGAGGCGGAGCTGCACGCGTCGGCGTGGCTGCTGAGCGACGTCGATCCCGATCTGATCTTCAACACACCGGCCGATCAGATGTGGGAGGCGGCCATTCGCCGGCTCGGCGCGGACCCGGCGGCGCTGCAGATGAGTCGCGGCGTGCACTGATCACGTGAAATGCAACCACGAGAACACGTCTGTAGACTAAGAGCGCGTTGCGAAACTAGCCGTAGCGGGTCCTGTCCGCGAACAGCCCCACCGGGTGCTCGGCGAAGGGCGCTTGTCACGGTTCACGCCTCCGCGCCCGGCGGGGCGGCCCCGTTCGCGGCCACCCGCATAAGGCCGATTTCGCAACCTGAATTCTGAGCAAATGATCATGCCGTATCTCTTGAAATCCACAACGGCGCTCGGCGTGCTCGCGATCGCGTGCGTGATGGCCGCCGCCTTCCTCCGCGCACAGGAGGCCCCGGTGTCCGAAACCGTCAAGCTGCAGAGGATGGCCGCGCGCTTCGCGCCGACCGAGATCGGCGCGGACCTCTCCAAAATCTCCGCGCAGGATCGCCGCGTTCTCGCCAAGCTCGTCGACGCCTCGAAGATCATCGATGCGCTGTTTCTGCGGCAGGTGTGGGCGGGCAACGAGGCGATGCTGCTCGATCTCGTCAAGGACGAAACCGCCGCGGGCCGCGCGCGCCTCCATTATTTCCTGGTCAACAAGGGACCGTGGTCGCGGCTCGACCACAATCAACCGTTTGTCCCAGGGGCGCCGGCCAAGCCCGAAGGCGCGAACTTTTATCCCGCCGGCGCGTCGAAAGCGGAGCTCGAACGGTGGATTCAGTCGCTGCCCGAGGCGGACCGCGGCCGCGCCACCGGTTTTTTCACCCTCATCCGGCGCGGTCCCAACGGCAGCTTCAGCCTCGTCCCCTACAGCGTCGAGTATCAGGCTGAGCTGGCGCGCGCGGCGGCGCTGCTGCGCGAAGCGGCGGGCCTGACGAGCGAGCCGACGCTCAAAGCGTTTCTCACCAAGCGCGCCGACGCCTTCCTGTCGAACGACTATTACGACAGCGACGTCGCGTGGATGGAGCTGAGGGGGACCATCGAGCCGACCATCGGGCCGTACGAGGTGTACGAAGACGAATTCTTCAATTACAAGGCGGCGTTCGAATCCTACATCACGGTTCAAGACGAAGTGGAAAGCGCGAAGCTGCGGAAGTTCGGCGGCGAGCTGCAGGACATCGAGAATCATCTGCCGATCGATCCGAAGTACCGCAACCCGAAGCTCGGCGCGCTGGCGCCGATCGCCGTCGTCAACGAGATCTTCGCGGCCGGCGATGGCAACCGCGGCGTGCAGACCGCGGCGTTCAACCTGCCGAACGACGAGCGCGTCACCCGTGAGAAAGGCGCCAAGCGCGTCATGCTGAAGAACGTGCAGGACGCGAAGTTCGCGAAGACGCTCGTGCCGATCTCGAAGGTCGTGCTGCCGGCGGCCGAGCAGAAGGATCTGGCCTTCGACGCCTTCTTCACCCACATTCTCGTCCACGAGCTGATGCACGGGCTCGGCCCGCACAACATCACCGTCGGCGGACGGCAGACGACGGTGAGGCAGGAGATGAAGGAAGCATCCAGCTTTCTCGAGGAAGCGAAGGCCGACATCTCGTCGCTGTTCGCCATCCAGTACATGATCGACAAGGGCGTGCTGCCGAAATCGCTGGAGCAAACGGTCTACACGACGTTCCTCGCCTCGACGTTTCGATCGATTCGATTCGGCCTCAACGAGGCCCACGGCCGCGGCATCGCCATCCAGTTGAATTACCTGATCGATCAGGGCGGCGTCACGATTCGCCCCGACGGCACGTTTGCGGTGAACCGCGCGAAGATCAAAGACGGTGTGGCCGCGCTCACGCGCGAGATCATGACCATTCAGGCCGAGGGCAGTTACGTGAAAGCCAAAGCGCTCGGCGACCGGCTCGGCGTCCTGAGGCCGCCGGTACAGAAGGCGCTCGAGAAGCTCACCAGCGTGCCGGTCGACATCGAGCCGCGGTTTAC
>JAHFUO010000111.1 GCA_023265015.1 Acidobacteriota bacterium
TGACATCGTGCGGATCGGCGGCGGCGCCGTGAACGTCGCGGAGAACGAGCGCGTCGAAGGCGATGTGGTCGCGATTGGCGGCCCGGTTACCGTCAACGGCGAGGTGACGGGTGACGTCGTGGCGGTCATGGGCGGCCTGACGCTCGGACCGCGCGCCGTGATTCGCGGCGAGGTGACGGCGGTCGGCGGTCCGTTCAAGCGCGATCCACAGGCCCAGGTATTCGGAAAGGTCAACGAAGTGGGCATCGGTCCGAATGGGCAGACGATTCCGCCCTATCGAATCAACGCGCGGAACCTCCTCTTCGGGTCCTTAGCATCGAGGGCGGGGACTCTCGCGACGACGGTCACCCGCGTGCTGATGTTCATGTTGTTCGTCCTGATCGTGACGGCGGTCGGACATCGGCCCGTGCAGCAGATTGCTGCCCGCATCGCTGCGGAACCCGTCCGCGCCGGGCTGGTCGGTCTGCTTGCGGAGATTCTGTTCGTGCCCGTCCTGGTTCTGACGATCATTGCCCTCGTGATCTCGATCATCGGGATCCCGTTGCTGATCCTCGTGCCGTTCGGCATCATCCTGGTTGGCGTGGTTATGCTCGTCGGCTTCACGGGCACCGCACACATCGTCGGCGGATGGGTCCTCGATCGATTCGGCCGGACCGAGCGGAGTCCTTACCTTGTGGTCGCGACAGGTTTGGTCGTGATTGCCGGCCTCACGCTCATCGGAAGGCTGTTCGCGCTGGCCGTCGGTGGGTTCGGCGCGCCGCTCTATGTCGTCGGCTACTTGATCGAGTATCTGGCGTGGACGATCGGCTTCGGCGCGGCGATTCTCGCCTGGATCAGCGTGCGGCGTCACGCCGCATCGCCGCCGATCACCCCGGCGATGCCTGAAGTGGCTGTGTAGGGATCGGGGATTGGGGATTGGGGATCGGGGATTGGACCGGTTGGGATTTGGGATTCGGGATTTGGATTTTGGCATGCTCTAGTCGATCCAGCCGCCGCCGATGACGACGTCGCCGTCGTAGAAGACGACCGCCTGGCCCGGGGTGATGGCCGCCTGCGGCTCGTCGAAGATCATCTCGGCCCGGCCATCAGGAAGCGCGCGTACCGACCCGATGCCTGGCGTGTGGCGATGCCTGATCTGCGCGGCAACGCGTACCGCGGATCCCGGCGCATCGATCGCCACCCAGTTCACCTGTGATGCGGTGAGCCGCGTCTGCCCAAGGGCCTCACGCCTGCCGACGGTCACCATCGCGGCGTCGGCATCGATCTTCAGGACATAGAGAGGCGAGGGCGCGGAAATGCCCAGGCCCTTCCGCTGCCCGACGGTGAAGCGATGAACACCCCCGTGGGTTCCAAGCTGGCGTCCGTCCTCGTCGACGATCGCGCCGGCGCGGGCAGCCGCGGGCTCCTTCCGCGCAACAAACGACGCATAGTCGCCGTCGGGAACGAAGCAGATTTCCTGGCTGTCCGGCTTGTCGGCGACGGTCAGACCCAGGCGGCGTGCCTGATCGCGCACCTGCGACTTCACGAGGTGACCGACGGGGAACACGGCGCGCGCGAGCTGGTCCTGCGTCAGCGAGAACAGGAAGTACGACTGGTCCTTGTCGCGATCGGCGCTTCGCTTCAGCAGCCACCGGCCGTCCGGCGCGTGCGCCACCCGCGCGTAATGACCGGTGGCCACCTGCTCGGCGCCAAGACCACGCGCGCGATCGAGCAGCGTTGAGAACTTCAGATCGCTGTTGCAGTGAGCGCAGGGAAGCGGTGTCCGTCCGGATGCATACTCGCGAACGAAGTTCGAGATGACGGTCTCCTGGAACTGCCGCTCGAAGTTGACGATGTAGTGGGGAAAGCCGAGCACCGACGCCACACGACGCGCGTCGTGCAGGTCGTCGAGCGTGCAGCACGTGCCCCAGCTCTGCTCGCCGCCGCGCTGGTCGTAGAGCTGCATCGACAGACCGATGACGTCATGACCCTGCTCGGCGAGCAGGGCCGCGGCGACCGACGAGTCGACGCCTCCCGACATGGCCACAACGATGCGCATCACGCCCTCACCGCCGATCTCGTGAGGCTGCGCAGCTTGTTGACGATTCCAGGCAGGACCGCGACCACGCGATCGATTTCCGCGCCGGTGCTTGCGGCGCCAAGGCTGAATCGAATGGAGTTCTGCGCCCGGTGCGCATTGAACCCCATCGCTTTCAGCACGTGCGACGGCTCCAGCGTCCCAGACGAGCACGCGGATCCGGTCGACACGGCGATGCCTTCGAGATCCAGCGCGATCAGGAGCGACTCGGCCTCGACTCGGTCGAAGCTGATGTTGGTCGTGTTCGGCACCCGCCGATCGAGCGCCCCATTCACCGCGGTTCCTGGCACCGCACCGAGGATGCCGGCTTCGAGCCGGGCGCGCAGCGCGGCAAGCCGTGCGCCCTCTTCGGTCATCCTGCCGCTCGCAATCTTCGCCGCCAGCCCCATCCCGACGATGCCGGCCACGTTCTCCGTGCCTGCGCGGCGGCTGCGCTCCTGGCGCCCGCCGGTCAGCAGCGGCAGCACGCGCAGGCCCCGGCGGATCCAAAGCGCGCCGACCCCCTTGGGCCCATAGAACTTGTGCGCCGAGATGGACAGCATGTCCACACCCAGTGTCTTCACGTTGATCGGAAGTTTTCCTGCCGACTGCACGGCGTCCGTGTGAAACAGCGCGCCCCGCTCGTGCGCGATCCGGGCGAGCTCCGCAATCGGCTGGATCGTCCCGATCTCGTTGTTCGCGTGCATCACGGAGACGAGCGCGGTATCGTCCGCCAGGGCTGCCCGAAGCGCCTCGGGCGAAACGATGCCGGTCTGATCGACGGGCAGGAGTGTGGTCCGCCAGCCTCGCTTGGCGAGCGCCTTGAGCGTGTTGAGTACCGCTTCGTGCTCGATGCCGCTGGCAATCAGGTGGCGGCGGCCCGTTGGCTCCAATGCCTCGGCAACACCCCGGATGGCGATGTTGTCGCCTTCGGTCCCTCCGCTCGCGAACAGCACTTCGGACGGGTCGGCGCCCAGCAGGGCTGCCACTTCCGTCCGCGCCTCGTCAATCGCCGCCTTTGCCTGCTGCCCGAAGTGGTGCACGCTGGAGGGATTGCCAAACTCGTCGCGCAGCGCAGCCGTCATCCGGTCGACAACGGCCGGGAGGAGCGGCGTCGTGGCGTTGTGGTCGAGATAGATTCGCTGCACGTTCATTGAATCCTAGCATTTCGCTCTAAGTCTCGGCCCTAAAACGGCTAGACAAGTTTTTCGAGCGACCGATATACTCAGTGGGCTCCTGCCACAGGCAAGTCAAGTCCCCGGCTTCAAATCCCGCGCCGGGCTTGTCCGTGGCATCCCACCTGGAGCGTATCGCCGAATTCCCGGCGGCCGTTCCCACGGAGCGGCCCGCGGGTCTGCTGAGGGCTGTTAAGAGTCGGAGGACCAGATGTGGAAGCGTGATGAGGCGGTGAAACCGACAGGCCCGGCCATTTCGGCGACTCCTGCGGCCCCCGGCCAGCACCAGCAGCAGGCCGGCGTGCCGGCCGCGCAGCCGGAGCCCCGGCGGCAGATGATGGAGAGGGATGTTGTGAATATCGGGAAGTCAGTTGTCATCAAAGGCGAGCTGAACGGGAGCGAGGACCTCACCGTTGAAGGCCACGTCGAGGGCAAGATCGAGCTGCGCGATCACGTCCTGACGATCGGGCCGAACGGCAAGATCAGGGCGCAGGTGTTCGCGAAGGCGGTCATCGTGCTCGGCGAAGTCAACGGCAACGTCACGG
This sequence comes from Acidobacteriota bacterium, assembly GCA_023265015.1. Lineage (GTDB taxonomy): Bacteria > Acidobacteriota > Vicinamibacteria > Vicinamibacterales > UBA2999 > Gp6-AA40. The sequence continues at coordinate 3,777 of JAHFUO010000111.1, forward strand.
CCACGGAGAAGGTCGACATCCGCGACGGCGGCTCGGTAGATGGCGACATCATCTCGCCGCGCGTGGCGATCGCCGAAGGCGCGCATTTCCGCGGCAGCGTCGACATGCAGCGCAAGGGCGGGCAGCCGCAGGTCCAGGGACAGCAGCCGCCGAAGCCGGCCTCGCCGAACCCGGCGTCGCCGAACCCCCTATCGCCGAACCCGCAACCGCAGATCGCCGCACACTAAGGCGTATAGTGATTTGTGATTGTCGCTATCCGACTTTTTCTTCCGTCGTCGCAAGGACGAGTCGGACGCCGCTGAAGGCGGCGCCGATTCGCCTGTCCATCCGACCAAGGCGCTCGCCAGGTTCCTCGCCAGCCTGAACGCGCGGCCGCAGCCGCTGCTGCTCGATCTCGGTCCTGCCGTCGGCACCAACGTCACGTTCTTCGTCGAGCAGCTTGGCTGCAAGATCCTGGTCGAGAACCTCTTCAAGGACATCGATCGCCACGTCGTCGAGGGGAAGCTCGCGGAGCTGCCGGCGTTCTTCGAGAAGCGATTCGCCCAGGAAGACGGCAGCGCCGATGGCATCCTGTGCTGGGACATCTTCGACTACATCGATCGCCCTGCGGCGCGGGCGCTGGCGCGGCAGCTCGTGCGGATCCTGCGGCCCGATGGCGCGCTGCTGGGGCAATTCAGCACCTCGGAGCCGCCCGCCTCGCGCGCACCGACCTACACGAAGTACGTCGTGATCGATCGGGCCAACCTGCAGTACCGCCCGTACGCGGCGGCGCATGGCAAGCAGCGCCCGCTCCACAATCGTGATATCCAGCGCATGTTCGAGCCGCTCCGTATCACCGAGCAGTTTCTCCTCAAGACCAACCTGCGCGAGATGGTGTTCCGCAAGCCGGCGGCCCCCTCCGAACCGCGGAACGCCTGAGCCGGGAGCGAGCCGATGGCCCGGCCAGTCATCGCTCTGCTCACCGACTTCGGCACCCGCGATCACTACGCGGGCGCGATGCGCGGCGTGGCGCTCGGCATCTGTCCCGAGGCCACGCTCGTCGACATCACGCACGACGTGGCTCCGCAGGACGTGCTCGGCGGCGCGCTGGAGCTCGCCGCGGCGTTCAAGTATTTCCCAGCGGGAACAGTGTTTCTGGTGGTCGTCGATCCCGGCGTCGGGTCCGCCCGCCACGGCATTGCCGCCGACGCCGGCGGCTACAAGTTCGTGGCGCCCGACAACGGTGTGCTCACGTGCGTGTTCAAGGAGGCCCCGCCCCGGCGCGTCGTCGAGCTCACCGAGCGGCGCTACGCGCGGCCGACCGTGAGCCGGACGTTCGAGGGGCGTGATCGGTTTGCGCCCGCCGCGGCCTGGCTCGCCAAGGGAGTCGATCTGACGGCGCTCGGCCGTCCGCTCACCACGTGGCAGATGCTCGACGTCCGGGAGCCGGTGGTTGGCGATGATCGCGTGATGGGAGAGGTGCTCCGCGTCGATCGTTTCGGCAACCTCGTGACGAACATCGACCGGCGCACGTTCGAGCGGTTCGCCGGCCAAGCGGCGATCGAGATCGCGGCGGCTGGGCATCCCGTGGCGACGCTCGTGGCGACGTACGCCGAGGCCGAGGCAGGGACGGTGTGCGCGCTGTTCGGCAGCGGCGACCAGCTCGAGATCGCGGTGCCCGGGGGAAGCGCGGCGGAGCGCCTGCAGCTTGCCCGCGGCGCGCGGGTCACGATTTCGCGTCGCACGTAAGGGGCCCGCTTTGGTCATCACGGACCCTGCCGGGCCGTGTTAGGATTCGACCCTTGTCCTGATCCGATCTTCATGCTGAATCTCGATCTCACCGAAGAACAACAACTGCTCGAGCAGACGGTCCGCGAGTGGGCGGCACGCGCAGTGGCCCCGAAAATCCGCGAGCTGGATCGCGCCCACCAGTTCGACCGCGGCATCCTGCCGCAGATGGCGGCGCTCGGGCTTCTCGGCATCTCGGTGCCGCAGACGTATGGCGGCGCGGGGATGGACTACATCGCGCTCGGCCTCGCCAGCGAGGAGCTGGAGTACGTCGACACCTCGCTGCGCGTCATCCTGTCGGTGCACTCGGGGCTGAACTGCCTGACGCTCTTGTCGTGGGGCACCGAGGATCTGAAACAGCGGTACCTCGTCCCGCAGGCGCAGGGAAAGAAGATCGCGACCTTTGGTCTCACGGAGCCGTCCGCGGGCAGCGACGCGCGCGGCATCCAGAGCGTGGCGATCAGGAAGGGCGATCGGTATTACCTGACCGGGGAGAAGATATGGATCTCGCTGGGTGACGTGGCCGACAACTTCCTCGTATTCGCGTGGAGCGATCTCGAGAAGAAGAAGCAGCGCGATCCGAACGGCATCAGCGCGTTCATCGTCGAGCGCGCGTTCAAGGGGTTCGCAAGCGGCACGCTGAAGGAGAAATGGGGGATTCTCGCGGGCAACACCGGCTTCTTCACGATGGAGGAGGTCGAGGTGCCGCAGGAGAACCTCGTCGGCCGGGAAGGCGAAGGGTTCAAGATCGCCATGTTCGCGCTCGACCAGGGGCGCTACACGGTCGCCGCGGGCGCCACCGGGCTGATTCGCGCCTGCCGCGACGCGAGCGCGACGTACGCGAAGGAGCGGAAGACCTTCAGCGTCGAAATCGGAAGGCACCAGCTCGTGAAGGAGATGATCGCGCAGATGGAGTCCGACTACCAGGCGTCGCGGCTCCTGTGGCTCCGCGCGGGGTGGTTGAAGAACATCGGCCGCCGCAGCACGCGCGAGACCGGCCTCGCGAAATGGTTCTCGACGGTCGCGTCGGAGCGCGCCGCATCCGACGCCGTGCAGATCCACGGCGCCAACGGCTACTCGGACGAATACCCGGTGGGGCGTTTCTATCGCAACTGCAAGGGCGCGGTCATCTACGAAGGGACGCGCGAGATTCACAAGCTGATGCAGGCCGATTACGTTCTCGGCTACCGCAGCGATCGCCCGACGCGCTGCGATCTGCCGGCTTTTCTAATTGAAGATTGAAGATTGAAGACTGAAGATTTGAAAATGGACTCCAACCTTTCCCTGGACTTCCTGCGCGTCGTCGAACAGGCGGCCATCGCGTGCGCGCAGACCATGGGCCAGGGCGACCGCCACAAGTCGGATCACGTCGCCGTGGAGGCGATGCGCCGCGAGATGGACTCGGTGCCGATCGATGGCACGATCGTCATCGGCGAGGGCGAGCGCGACGAAGCGCCGATGCTCTACATTGGCGAGAAGGTCGGCATGGCGCAGAAGGCGCCGAACGGCCGCAGCTTTCCACACGTCGACATCGCTGTCGATCCGCTCGAGGGCACGAACCTCTGTGCCACGGGCGCGCCGAATGCGCTGGCCGTGCTGGCCGCATCGGAGGGCGGGGGCCTGCTGCATGCGCCCGACATCTACATGGAGAAGCTGATCGTCGGGCCGAGCTCCCGGGACGTTGTCGATCTGGATGCGCCCGTGCGATTCAACCTGCGCGCGATTGCGCAGGCGCTCGGGCGGCGCGTCGAGGATCTCGTGGTGATCGTCCTGGATCGGCCGCGGCACGAGGCGCTGATTGAAGAAATCCGCGCGACCGGCGCGCGCATCCGGCTGATCGGCGACGGCGATTTGTCGGCCGGCATCGCCGCCGCCGTGGTCGGCAGCGGTGTTCACGCGGTCATGGGCACCGGGGGGGCGCCGGAGGGCGTGCTGACGGCTGCAGCGATGCGCTGCCTCAATGGCGAGATCTTCGCGCGGCTGGTGATCGACAAGCCTGAGCACGAAGCGCGCTGCCGCGCGATGGGCATCAAGGACTTCAAGAAAATCTATCGCTCGAAGGATCTCGCGCCGGGCAACCGCATCATCTTTGCCGCGACCGGCGTCACCGACGGCGCATTGATGAAGGGCGTCAGGTTCTTCGGCGACGGCACGCGCACGACATCGCTCGTGATGCAGACCGAGCCCCACCAGATCCGCTTCATCGACAGCATTCACGTGTCGGATTCTGGCAACATCGGCGCGAAGATTCGCTTCTTCTAGGAGCGTCCGTTAAGATCGCCGTGGTGGCGGCCTCGGGCCGCCCTCTGTCATGGTTGATCGCCGATTGTCCGTCTCGCCGGCTCGCGAGCGCGCCGCGCTCGTCGGTCTCGTCACATCCTCGACACGCGTGGACGCGGATCAGTCGCTCGACGAGCTGGCCGGCCTGGCGGATGCCGCCGGCGCCACCGTGGTGATGCGCATGCTCCAGGAACGGCCCAGGCCCGACGCGGCGACCTTCATCGGCTCGGGGAAGGTCGCGGCGCTGCGCGCGGCGTGCGCGGAGGCCGGCGTCGGCGTGGTGATCTTCGACAACGAGCTGACACCGGCGCAGCTTCGACAGCTCGAGGAAAAGGTCGAGCGGAAAGTCATCGATCGCACGCAGCTGATCCTCGACATCTTCGCCCGGCGCGCGCGGACGCGCGAAGGCAGGTGGCAGGTCGAGCTGGCGCAGCTCAAATACCTGCTGCCTCGGCTCGCCGGATCCGGCACGGCGCTCTCGCGCCTTGGCGGCGGCATCGGCACCAGGGGCCCGGGCGAAACGAAGCTCGAGTCGGATCGCCGCCGCATCCGCGTCCGCATCCAGGCCATTCAGAAAGAGATCGATCAGGTCCGGCAGCGGAGGTCCCACCTTCGCGAGCGCCGCCACAAGCAATCGGTTCCCACGGTCGCGCTCGTTGGCTACACCAACGCCGGCAAGACGACGCTGTTCAACCGGATGACGAATGAAACGGCGCCCGCATCCGATGCGCTGTTCGTCACGCTCGATCCGCTCGTGCGGCGGGTCCGGCTGCCGGATCAACGTGAGCTGCTCGTGTCCGATACCGTCGGGTTCATCGATCGGCTGCCTCATGCGCTGGTCGCCGCCTTCAGCGCAACGTTGGAGGAAGTGGCTGAAGCGGATCTGATCCTGCACGTGATCGATGCCGGCAGCGCCGACCGCGAGCGGCAGATCGCCGCCGTTCGACGCGTGCTCGAGGAGGTTGGCGCCTCCGATGTTCAGATGATCGCGGTGCACAACAAGATCGACACCATCACCACGGAGGAGCGGCGCCGGCTTCGCAACGGCGATCCCGGGGCCGCCCTGATTTCAGCCGCCACCGGCGCTGGCGTCGACGAGCTCCGTCAGATGG
>JAHFUO010000112.1:0-6573 GCA_023265015.1 Acidobacteriota bacterium
CTGGTCGGCATCGGGCTCGCCGTTCGGCTTGTTTTCGCGTCCGCCGCGATGTGGCTCGGCGGAGTAGATGAACCATGATGAATGCGCTCGCGCTATACGGCGGAGTTGCGCTGATTGGGGTGCTGATGGCATTGATGGACTGGTTCGGCCGGCGCCGCGACCGTCAAAGGCGCGAGGCTTCGGCTGAACGTCGAAGGGCCGGCTAGAGCCGGCCCCTACTTCCAAGTTCCCACTTACTTCAAACTTCGCCCTTCGACCTTCGAACTTCGACCTTACGGGACCCGCCAGATTACATACGCCGAGAGGAGTGAGCCGGCGACGGCAACCGCGTAGCAGAGCGGGGTAATGACGCTGTCCAGTTGCTTGATCTTCAAACCGTCGATCAGCGTATAGCGGAAGCGATGCGCCCAATGGAACAGCGACATGGCGCAAAGCGCGAGCAGGACGAGCCGCGTCAGCGGATGAGCCACCACGTTGTAGAGATGCTCGTAATCGGGAGGCGATATCCAGCCAAGAGGAAACGCGACGCCGAACAGCAGTATCAGCACCGGCATCAGCATCGCCGCGAGCATGCCGCCGCCGCTGAACAGCAGCCAGAGGATCGGCTCCAGCCGTAGCTTCTTCATCTACCCTCCGAGCAGGACCCAGGCCACGAACGCCGACACGGCCACCCAGGCCGCGTAGTGGGAGGCGCCAATCAGCGCGCCGGGCACTCGCGTGCCCACTAGGGCCACCATCGCCTGCGGCGCCGCGTTGAAGAACGTGACCGTGTGGTACACCACGAACGCCAGGCTGATGACGTTCAGCAGCACGATGTCCGCTGCGGCGGACCGCTCCAGGAAATGCTGATAGCTCGCCTCGCCGCGGCTCACCGAACGGACGAGGAGGATGAGGTACAGCACGAACCAGGCGACGAAGACGCAGCTCAGCTCGCGCATCATGAACGCGAAATACGTCCCGCGTTGCAGCCACCAGCCCATCGAGATTGTGGGCTGGAGCAGGCGCGGGTTGCGGCCCTGCTGCGCGGGACTCGTGCTCATCGCCCGCCCCGCGGCATGAAGAAGGAGGTCATCGTGTCGAGCGCCGCGCTCAGCTTGTATCGCTGAATGGCGCCGGCGGGATCCACGTTCTTCGGGCACACCTTGGTGCACTCGCCGACGAACGTGCAGTCCCAGATCCCTTCGTGCTGGGAGAGGACGTCCATCCGTTCGGCGTTGCCCTCGTCACGCGAGTCGAGGTTGTAGCGCTGGGCAAGCGCGATGGCGGCCGGCCCGATGAAGTGTGGATCCAGCGCGTAGACCGGGCAGGCCGAGTAACAGATCATGCAGTTGATGCACATGCTGAACTGCTTGTACTCGTCGTGTTGCTGCGGCGTCTGCCGGTACTCGCCTTCCGACAGCGGCTTCTCGATCGCGCGGATGACCCACGGCTTGACGCTCACCAGCTTCCGCATGAAGTCGCTGATGTCGACGATCAAATCGCGAATGATAGGAAAGTTGCGGAGCGGCTCGATGCGGACCGGGCCGGATCCGCAGTGGGAGAGGAAGGTGCCGCACGTCAGCTTCGGCTCGCCGTTGACGTTCATGCCGCAGCTTCCGCAGATGCCCATCCGGCACGACCACCGGTACGCGAGCGTGCCGTCCACGTGGTCCTTGATGTAGTTGAGGCCGTCGAGCACCGACCATTCCTTGCGGCACGGGATCTCGTACTCCTGGAACGTCTGCTCCGGCCCGGCGTCCGGCCGGTAGCGCGCCACCTGCAGCGTGATTCGATCCGCCATCGAGTCCCTATCTCCCATAGACCCGCTCGGCGGGAGGCCAGCGGGTGATCGTGACCGGCAGATAATCGACCTGGGCCGAGCCGTCGGACCCGCGCCGCGTCAACGAGTGCGCCAGGAAGCGCCGGTCATCGCGGGCGGGAAAATCGGTGCGCTGGTGCGCGCCGCGCGATTCCTCGCGCCGCAGGGCCGAATTGACCATCGACTCGGCCACGTCGAGCATGAAGGACAGCTCCAGCGCGGCGGTCCGCTCGGTGTTGAACGTCTCGCTGCGATCCTCGATGAGCACGTTGCGATACCGCTCCTGCAGCTCGCGAAGCTTGGCCACGCCGCGCGACAGCGAGTCGGCCGCGCGATAAATGCCCGCGCTCTCCTCCATCGTCTTCTGCATCTCCTCGCGCAGTACGGCGATGCGCTCGCGGCCACCGGTCTTCCCCAGGAGGTCCTGCAGGCGCCGCTGCTCGTCCTTCGCCTGCGCCGCCACGGCCGGACCGACGTCCTTCTGCGTGGAGGCATGTTCGGCCGCGGCCAGGCCCGCGCGCGCGCCGAAGACGAGCAGCTCGGTCAGCGAATTCGATCCCAGCCGGTTCGCGCCGTTGATGCTGACGCACGCAACCTCGCCCGCGGCATACAGACCCGCCAGCGGCGTGGCGCCGTTGATGTCGGTATGGATGCCGCCCATCATGTAGTGGACGACCGGCCGGACCGGAATGAGCTCCGTGATCGGGTCGAGATTCTCGTACTCGAGACACAGCTCGCGGACGAGGGGCAGCTTGGTGATGATGAGCTTCTCGCCCAGGTGACGCAGGTCGAGGTAGACAACGGGGCCGTACGGCGTGTCGACCGTGCGCCCCTTGGCCACTTCCTTCATGAACGCCTGCGACAGCCGATCGCGCGGGCCGAGCTCCATGGTGCGCAGCACCGGCGTGGGCTCCGGCTTGCCGAGGTCGTAGTCCTGCAGGTATCGATAGCCGTCCTTGTTGATGAGAAGCCCGCCCTCGGCGCGCGCCGCCTCGGTAATGAGGATGCCGGTGAACGGCAGGCCGGTGGGATGGTACTGGACGAACTCCATGTCCTTGAGCGGCACGCCGGCGCGATACGCCAGCGCCATCCCGTCGCCATTCTTGATGTTGGCGTTCGTCGTGAACGGAAACACTTTGCCGCATCCGCCCGTGCACACGATGACGGCGCGCGCGGTGATCGCTTCGACCTTGCCCGTCGCCATCTCGAGGGCGACGACTCCCTGGACGCGACCCTCATCGACCAGTAGCTTGGTGACGAACCATTCGTCGTAGCGCACGACGCTGGTGTACTTGAGGGAGGTCTGAAAGAGCGTGTGCAGCATGTGGAAGCCGGTCTTGTCGGCGGCAAACCACGTGCGCTTCTTTTTCATGCCGCCGAACGGACGCACGGCAATCCGGCCGTCCGGCTCGCGGCTCCAGGGACAACCCCAGCGCTCCAGGCGCAGCAGCTCCTCTGGCCCTTCTTTCACGAACGCCTCGACGGCGTTCTGATCGCTCAGCCAGTCTCCGCCGGACACCGTGTCGTAGGCGTGCTCGTCGATGCTGTCGTCTGGAGCGATCGCGCCCGCGGATCCCCCTTCAGCCGACACGGTGTGGCTGCGCATGGGGTACACCTTGGAGACGACTGCAATGCTGAGCCGTGGATTCGATTCCGCGATGGCGATGGCGGCGCGCAGGCCTGCCCCGCCGCCGCCGACGAGTACGACATCGTGGGTGGGTGTCACTGGCAGATATGTTCGCTCATGGTTATTCAGCCCGGGACAGTTCGTCGCGCCGGATCAGTCTCTCTGACGCACGACGGGAAACGCAAGGATTTTTTCGCTTCAATTGCTCGCAGCGAGGCGGCTCGTGGCGACGAAGCCGGCCTTCGCGCATTCCTCCGCGGTCGTGAGGTAGCGAAGAATCGCAGCGTCGCCGATCACAAACGGATTTCGATCGCTCGGCTTGCGCGTACGCAGCGCTGCGATGTTCGCGTTCGTGTTGTCGTAGGCAGTGTGGTTCGAGAGGAGCACGTCGGCGCCTGATTTCTTGACGACGTCGCGATAGCGCTCAGCGGATCGGATGTACGGCAGGAAGTTCTCCGGCTTCGGCGCGAAGTTGAACGCCGTGCCTCCCCACGTCGCCACGGTGTGCGGCGTGCCGCGATCCTTCACCTGATAGATGCTCGAGATGGTCCCAGGCGTGTGGCCCGGTGTCAGGTACATGGTGATCGTGGCGTCGCCGAGGGTGAGCGTGTCGCCGTCCTTCGCCTCGATGTCGCGCTTCGGTCGAATCCGTTCCGGGATCGTGCGGTCCGACACGTCCCAATCCTCCTTCGACATGACGACCCGCGTGCCGAAATGATCCTGGAGATACTTTGCGCCGCCGATGTGATCGGTGTGGGCGTGGCTGACGAGGGCATATTTGATGTCAGCCGGATTGAGCCCGAGCTTCTTCAGGCCGTTCACCACTTCGTCTTCGACCGAATAGTCGAAGATCGTGTCGATGACGATGATCCCCTGCGACGTCGTCAGCGCCCACGCCGACCAGTCGGTCATGCCGACAAAGTAAAGATTGTCGAACACCTTCGCAGGCTCGACGTGCCACTGCGACGCCGGCGGCGGACCGGCCGGCTGTCCGCCACCGCCGCCGCGCCCCTGGCCCGCCGGCGGAGGAGGAGTCAGCGGTTTTTCGTACTCCTTGCAGATGCGGTCGTAGAGCGCGGTGAACTGGCTGCCCGCAGCCGCCTTCGCGGCCGCGAGATGGCTGTCAACGGTTCCCGTTACCTGCTGCGCGCGTACGCCCACCCCAGCAACGGAGACGGCCACACCGGCTGCGATCAGCAACGCTTTCGTCATGATGTCCCTCACGCCGGGTCCGCCGACGGTTAATTCGTGCCGGTACCTGTTCCAATCACCGGAAAAACACCCGTGGCGTTGCGCTTGGGAATCTGCCCGACCTTGATCCTGGTGATCTCTTTCCGCGCGGCGACGTCGATCACCGACACCGTGTTGTCGTGCGCGTTGGCGACATAGAGCTTCTTGCTATCGGGTGTGAATGTGATCCAGTCCGGCACCAACCCCACCTTCACCTCTCCGAGGTACTTCAGATCCGGCATCGAATACGCATAGACGCGGCTGTTGATCTTGCTTGTCGACCAGATCTGCTTTCCGTCAGGCGTGACCAGGATTCCATGAGCGGGCGCGCCCTGGATGCCCTCGCTGTTCCGCTCGGCAGGGGGGATATCCGGCAGCGTCATTCGACCCACTTCCCGCCGCTTCTCCCAATCGACGATGGCAAAGCCGTGGAGGTTGGTCAGCTGGGTGAACATCCGCTTCGTCGATCCGTCAGGATTCCACTCGAAACAGAACACACGTACCCCTTCACGGTCGCCGAAATGGATCGTCCAGACGGGGCGTTCCAGCTGCGTGTCGATCACCGTCGCCAGCGCGCCGCCGGTTGACCCAGCCACAACGAACTTGCTGTCAGGGGTCATGATTGGGTTGTGCACGCCTCCCAACACACGGATGAACTTGATTCTCTCGAGCTTGGCGGTATCGATGATGTCGACGCCACCGTTGGCTCCCGTGATCGCGGCGTAGACACGCTGGCCATCTTTGCGAACCGCGATATTGTTCGGCGGTCCGGTGAGAGCGATTCTCTTGATGATCGTCAGCGTGGCGACATCAACGACGTCCACCGTGGCGAGCGACTCGTTGGTGACGTAGATGCGGCTTCCATCCGGGGCCGGCGCAACGCCATGGCCCACTTCTATTCCGCCAATCTCTGCAACAACCTTGTCGGTGGTCGGGTCGATCAACATCACGCTATCGCCCGCCGAGTTCGACTGGACGATCATGACTTTACCCGTCGTGGCGGCATTCACCGAGGCCACGGCCACGACGGCGAGCAACCCGATCGCGAATAACGCCCAGGGGTAACGACGCGTGTGAGCAGACGACATCATGGCTCAAGCCTCCTTATGCGCACTCTCGTGCGACCATTCAACTGGTCCATGGCTCAGCCGAAGAGCAGCACGTCCTCTTCGACCTCACCGATTTCGACCGCTGTCGCGTTGACGCCAGTGACGCGGAAGCGATAGAGGCCGCGCGGGGTCGGACCCGCAAGCCTCGAACCGTCATCCATCTTAAACGTGCTGTTATGGCACGGACATACATATACCGGTTCGCTGACGCGCCCGAGCGCGTTGGTGATCTCCTCCGGCAAGCGACTGGGATCAGAAATGAAATCGACGTCGCAACCCTCATGCGGGCATTTCAGACAGACCGCCCTGAATCGCACAGGGGCGTTGTCGCTGCCGGACGTTCGAACCACCATGCCGCTAATGCGGATCGGTTGGTTCGGCATCGCAGCGCTCACCAGCGTCACGCCGTCTGCAATGAACGGGAATGCTCTCGAGGGGGTCGCCAGATCGTCGAGCGGTATCAGGACGGGCCGAGCGAGAGGTTGGTAACGCAACGACTCGGCGGCCTGTGCCCGTGCGCGGCGCCCGAGACCGACAAGCAGCAGCATCAGGCCTTGCCACAGCAGCTCCCTGCGTGTGTTCCCGGTCGTGCTCTCGCGATAGCCGCCCACGCGGCTCACCTCAGTCCTCAAGACCCGCGCACCCATGCCGCCAGAATCTGCCACTCCGGATCGTTTTGCGAGTGCCAGTGCTTGCCGCCGCCGTGCCAGTGACTGCCGCCCGCCTCCGTCTCCAGCGGATTGGTGAGCAGCACGCTCTTCAGCGGTTCTCCCGGAACGACCAGCCGCGAAACACGCTCGAAATTGCGC
>JAHFUO010000112.1:6673-8882 GCA_023265015.1 Acidobacteriota bacterium
GTCTCCAGCGGATTGGTGAGCAGCACGCTCTTCAGCGGTTCTCCCGGAACGACCAGCCGCGAAACACGCTCGAAATTGCGCCGCGACTGCTCTTCGGTGTACGTCGCGCTTCCCGGCGGTAGGGGCTCCAGATAGCTGCCGCCGCCGCGTGAATGACAGGCCGTACAGCGGGCGTTGCCTGCGCGCGCGGACGTCAGGATCGGCTGCACGCGAGTCTTGTAGATTTCATAGTCCAGGAGTGATGCCGTCGCGACAGGCGCGCCGGTCCCCTGGGCGAACACCGGCTGCGAGATGACGCGCAAAATGACGGGCTGCAGACTCAGCAACACGGCCATGACGAGTACTAAAGCGGGAGCCATTCCGGTACACCCTCCTCGTTTCGTGACTTCCTCGATGTCCGTTGAATTCGCGAGGCCGAAGTATAGCATTTGGGTCGACCGTCGCCCGTTGCCTTCGATGAAACCGCTCACTCTTCAGATGCCGCTCGGACTCGCCGACGTTCACCACGCGATTGTTTCGTGCGAACGATGTCCGCGCTTGAGGCAGTACTGTCGGCGCGTCGCGCAAGAGAAGAAGCGTGCACACCGCGACGACACGTATTGGGGCCGCCCGGTGCCGGGCTTCGGCGATCCGGATGCGCGATTGCTGCTTGTCGGGCTGGCGCCGGCCGCGCATGGTGCAAACCGCACGGGACGCGTGTTCACCGGCGACGGCTCAGGCGATTTCCTGATGTCCGCTCTTCATCGTACTGGCTTTGCGAACATCGCGACGTCGCAGCGTGCTGACGACGGGCTGCGTCTCACCGACGCATACATCCTCTCCGCGGTGCGCTGCGCGCCGCCCGACAACAAACCACGGCCGGAGGAGATCACGCGGTGCCTCGATCATCTCGATGTCGAGCTCACCCATCTCCGGAACATTCGCGTGGTCGTCGCGCTCGGCAAGATCGGCTTCGATGCGTGGCTGCAGTTGATGAAGCGCCGAGGCGTGAAGATGTCGCCGCGCCCGCAGTTCGGTCACGGCGTGGTCGCGAAGCTTGACGAGGGAGTACCGTTGCTGATCGGCTGCTATCACCCGAGCCGCCAGAATACGAACACCGGCACGCTCACCGCCCCAATGATGGAGAGCGTCTTCAGGAAGGCACGACGGTTAATCAGCAGGTAGGGCGGGTCCCGCCGGAGGGGGTTCCATCGAAGGCGGACCCGCCGACAGTGGTCCCGCCGCAGGCGGACCCGCCGGGTTCAGCGTAGGGCGGGTCCGGCCGAAGGCCGACCCGCCGTCATGCCGCCGAAGGCGGACCCGCCAAGATCTGTTTGAGCGTACGCGTGTCGATATTTCCACCGGTCATCACACAGCCGATTTTTTTCCCCGCCAGCTTCGCGCCGTATTTCCGCGCGGCGGCAATCGGCGCCGCACCAGCGCCTTCGGCGAGGTTGTGCGTCAGGCGCAGCGCCGCCCGCACGCCCTCCTCCAGCTCCGGCTCGTCCAGCGTGACGATGTCGTCAAGCTGCTCCTTGAGGATGGCGAACGTTAGATCAAAGGTCACGCGCGTGGCCATCCCTTCGGCGAAGGTGGCGACCCTCTCTGCCGTCACTCGCTCCGGCCCTCTCCACGAGCGGGCGAACGCATCAGCGCCCGACGCCTGCACGCCGACCACGCTGGCCTTCGCCGAAATGCCGCCGCGGACGATGCAGCAGCCGGAGGCGCCGCTGCCGCCGCCGATCGGCACGAAGAGATAGTCCAGGTCCGGAACATCCTCGAACATCTCCGCGGCGTAGGTGCCGACGCCGGCAATCAGGTGCGGCTCATTCGCCGAGTGGACGTAGCGCCATCCTTCGCGCGCGACGAGCGCCTCGACGCGCTCGCGCGCCTCGTCGAAGTCGCGGCCGTGCTCGATGACCTCCGCGCCGTACGCGCGCATGGCGGCGTTCTTCTCCGGGTTGTTGCCGACCGGGACGAAGATGCGGCACTTGACGCCGTGGATGCGGCTCGCGAACGCGATCGACTGGCCGTGGTTGCCGGTGCTGGCGCTTACGACGCCGCGGCGCCGCTCGTCCGGAGTAAGCTGCGCGATCAGATTCAAGCCGCCGCGGATCTTGAACGCGCCCGTGGGGTTGTGGTTCTCGTGCTTGACCCATGCCTCGCAGCCAAGCCATTCCTCGAGCAGCGGATGCCGCAGCATCGGCGAGCGCTGCATGGAGGCATACAC